>DASZWV010000496.1:0-13097 GCA_035546115.1 Phycisphaerales bacterium | reverse complement strand
TTCAGGTTCATGCGGAGCGACTGCCAGGACGCCCTGAGGGCCAGGCTCTTCCAGTGGCGCTTCTCGAGTGCAAGACCGGTGAGCATGTCCATGGGAACATCCGGGACATCGTCCGCGCCGAACATCGAGGGGTTCGTCTTGAACGCCTCGTACTCCTTCACGAGTTCCGGGAGCGAACTCGCATCAAACGCCCTGCCGACGAGGTATCCGTACAGCGCCGCCCGCGTCACCGTCGCCGGCTTCGGGTGGACCATCCGGATGACATCCGCCAGCGACGGATCGTTGCCGACCGACGCCCGGAAGAGCTGCTCATCGGAGCGTGACTCGAGCCACTGCAGCACCAGCCGCTTCGGGAGCGTGCCGAGGCTCTTGCGGCCGACGGCGCCCGAGCGCATGATCTGCACGAAGGTGCGGAGCATCTTCGGCGTGTCGATCACGCGATCGAACACCTCCGCCATCAGCCCCGGCGAGAGCACGCTGAGGAGCGCGACAAGCAGCGCCGGCGTGTCCTTCATGTGCCCCTTGGAACGGCAGTACAGCGCGACTCTTGCCACGAACTCCGGCTCGACCTGCGAAGCCAACTCGATGAGCGTGGACATCTGCGTTTCGGCCGTCGCGTAGAACGTCCCGTTGAGGCAGCCCGTCGCGGCGTACTGCGCGAGAGCCTGCCTGGGCGTCAGGGCATAGGCGACTCCACCCGCCTCGTTGCGGGTCGTCGCCTTCTGGAGCAGCTTGCCGACGGTCGAAGCAAAGAGAGACTTGTTGGCCATTGGGCACCTCGATTCAGCATCTCGCGGCCCGATTGCCGCAAGCGATGGGATCCGACGAATGCAGACCGTGTGCCAAAGCCCCCGTACGCATTTCTGAGCCAAGAATGGCGATTAATGCGTTTGTCGGTGCTCGCAAATATATCCGAAGGGATAAACACATATACTATTGGATAGCATGAATCCCCGCCGCGTCATCTTCGGACTCCTCGGCACCACCCTCGACGTGGGCCGGGCCGTGAATCGCTGGGAGCGCTGGCGCCCGACCGTCTCGCTCTGCCAGCACGAAGACCTCGCCGTCGACCGGTTGGAACTGCTCCATCCGCGCCAGGGAATCAATCTCGCCAAGCAGGTGAGCGAGGACATCGCCCAGGTCTCCCCCGGCACCCAGGTCCGCCTGCACCTGGTCGAGCAGCGCGACCCATGGGACTTCGAGGAGGTCTACACGACCCTCCACGACTTCGCCGCGGCCTATCCCTTCGACCCCGAGCGTGAGGAGTACCTCGTGCACATCACCACGGGCACGCACGTCGCGCAGATCTGCCTCTTCCTGCTCACCGAGACGCGCCGCTTTCCTGCCAAGCTCATCCAGAGCAGTCCATCCTCCGGTCGCCCGGGCATGACCGACCCGGCCGGCCAGTACCGCATCATCGACCTCGATCTCTCCCGCTACGACTCGATCGCGGCCCGCCACCGCGTGGAGTTCAGCGACAACATCGCGGGTCTGAAGTCCGGGATCGTCACGCGGAACGCCGCGTTCAATCGCTTGATAGAGGAGCTCGAGCATGTCAGCGCCTCGTCGGCCGACCCGATCCTGCTCGCCGGCCCGACCGGCGCGGGCAAGAGCCAGCTCGCCCGCCGGATCTACGAGCTCAAGAAGCACCGCCGCCAGATCGAGGGACCGTTCGTCGAGGTGAACTGCGCCACGCTTCGCGGCGATTCGGCCATGTCCACCCTCTTCGGCCACAGGAAGGGAGCCTTCACCGGCGCCGCCGCCGACCGTGCCGGCCTGCTGAAGACCGCCCACAAGGGCGTGCTCTTCCTCGACGAGATCGGCGAACTCGGCCTCGACGAGCAGGCGATGCTGCTGCGAGCCCTCGAAGAGAAGCGATTCCTGCCCCTCGGCTCGGATGCGGAGGCAACCAGCGACTTCCAGCTCATCGCCGGCAGCAACCGCGACCTGCTCGTTCGCGTGGGCGAGGGCCTCTTCCGCGAGGACCTCCTGGCCCGCATCAATCTCTGGACGTTCGGCCTGCCCGCGCTCAGCGATCGACGCGAGGACATCGAACCCAACCTCGAGTACGAACTCGCCCAGTTCGCCCGGCGCGTCGGTCGCGCCGTCCGCTTCAGCACCGAGGCCCGCGAGCGATACCTCTCCTTCGCCACCGGCAAGGAAGCCGCTTGGCCGCGGAACTTCCGCGATCTCTCGGCGTCGGTCACGCGCATGGCCACGCTCTCGGCCGCCGGCCGAATCACCGAAGCGGTGGTCGAGATGGAGATCCAGCGGCTGCGTGCGGCATGGACACCGGCGTCCATCGAAGGTGGGGGGGAAGCGCGATCGGGTCCTTCGGCGGGCCAGGACCACTGCGCCGAGGTGCTCGGTGTCGAGCGAGCGCGGGCCCTCGACCGTTTCGATCGCGTCCAGCTCGCGGATGTCCTCTCCGTCTGCCGCCGCTCTCGCACGATGTCCGAAGCGGGGCGCGAGCTCTTCGCCGAGTCCCGCAAGTCCAAGTCCAGCACGAACGATGCGGACCGGCTGCGAAAGTACCTCGCCCGCTTCGGCCTCACCTGGGACATGGTCGGTGGCGGGTAGAGCGCCGGCACCGAGGCCGTTCCGCCCTACTTCGCCGCGGTCTTCTCGCCGACCTCGACGGTCACGCTCGCGGGGAACGCCAGCATCGGGTCGCCGCGCTGGTCGAGCGTCGCGCTCAGTTCGGTGATCGTCCGCGTGACCCTTCCCTCGAACAGCGTCTTGCCGCCCGCGCTCGCGGTCACTGGCTTGTCCAGGTCCATCATCCCATCGCTCAGCAGGATCGTCAGCGACTTGACATCCTCCGTCCGCTCGATCTCGATGCGCTGCCCGGCCCGCGACGCGACCACGAGCTGCCCCCTCCTCGCCTCCCCGTTCGGCATGGCCAGCCAGTAGAACCGATCGTGCGTCACCGAGCTCTGCTTCCACACGACCTTCTCGGGGAGCGGGTCCCGCGTGAACCCCGCCATCCAGTCCAGGGCGACCTTGTCCTCAAGGTTCATCCAGTGCCCGCGCCCCGCGTGCAGTTGCACCTCGTGCGCGTAGCCCTTCGGATCGTCCTTCTGCAACTCGTCCAGCAAACCCTTCCATGTTTCGGCCACTTTGTTCCGGTCGTACCCGTTGTCCAGTGCGCCGACGTGGATCGTGAACCCGATGTCCCGCAGCCCGAGCGGCGAGGCGTCGTTCGGATGCCCCGCCATCATCGCCGCGGCCGCCAGCCGATCCGCCATCCGCGGCGCAAGCTGGTACACCCCGTCGCCACCCGCCGAATACCCCATGATGTACACGTGGTTCGGGTCCACATCGCCGAGCACGATCGCATCCTCGATCAGCCGGTCGAAGAGCGCATCGATGTGCGCCTCGTGCCACAGGTTCCACGTGTTCGTCGGCGCCCGCGGCGCGATGTACAGGCTGTTCTTCGGCTGGTACAGCTTGATCTGGTTCTTCCACTGGCTGTCGTTCAGGCTTGCCGGCGCGTTCCCGCCGCCGTGCATCGAGATGTACAGGTTCCACCCGCCCGGGGGCTTCTCGCCGAACGTCCGGCTGAGAAACTTCATCGTCTTTCCCGCGGCCTGGATCGCCTTGCCGCTCCACTCCGCCTCGCGCTCGCTCTTGATGCGCTCGACGTGGTCCTTCCACAGCAGCCGCTGCGCCGCCGCGGCCTCATCCCTCGTCAACGCGGCCTTCGCGAACGCCTGGCCGTCGAGAGACGGCCGCTCCGCGCGAGGGCGAGCCAGCCACGCCTTGAGCGCCCCGATCGTCTCGGTCGCGGGCGTCGGATCCGCGCTCGGCGGCGCGGCGGAGCCCAGCACCTCGTGCGTCGACCCAAGATGGAGCGTCTCGCTCGCATCCGACCTGGCGGGCAGGATGACCTTCGCCTCCGCCCCAAGCCCCTCCGACAACGCCCGCACCACATACTCGGAGCCCGCCCCGACCTCGAAGCTTGCGGTCGTTCCCTCGATCTGCCCCTCGATTCGCCCGGCCTGTTCCAACCGGATGGTCGCCGTAATCGGCTTGCCGTCGGCGTCCAACACGCTCACGCCCAGCTTCTGCCGATGCACGTAGTACTTGCTGACATCCACCGCCGAGATATCGCGCCGCGGGCTCCAGATCATCTCGAACGGCGTGTCCGTCCGCCGGAAGCTCGCCGCGTAGATCCGCGTGCTGGCGTCCGCCTCGCTTGCCTGCGCGGCCTTTTCGCTGAACCACGTCTCGTTCACCGGGCCCGGCTCGGCCGCGCCCAGGTACCACCACTGCCCATCCCAGAACTCCACCCACGTGTGGTTGCCGCTGTCGTCGGCCCACTTGGGCGTCCCCACGACCCGCGCCGGCACGCCGACGGCCCGGCACGCATCGGCGAGGATGATCGAGAGCCCGGTGCACGAGGCGAAGCCGATCTCCTTGGATTCGTACGGGCTCTGGTCCGGCTTCTGCCGCTTCGTCGCGTGATACTTCACGCCCAGCGCCTTGAACACCTCCCGGTTGAGCAGCTGCGCCGCCTCGGTCGCCGTCTTGCAGTCCTTCACAAGCGGCGCAAACCGCGACACGAAGTCCCCCCGCCAGTCGTCGCGATGCTCGTTCACGTTCGCGTACGGCAGCACGGCGTCCTGGAAGATCTCCCTCGGGATGCGCTTCGCCCACGGGTGCTTCTCGCGCGTCTGGTACGCGAGGTCCACATCCTTCAGAAGGAAGTCCGCCGTCAGGCTCCGCAGATCGGCGTCGGGCATGTTCGCGATCAGGAACGCCATCCCCTCGCGCTGCCCCTCGGGGCACGCCGCGATCGCCTCGCTGATCTCGCTCCGGTTCGCCCCCGCCGCATCCAGCCGGCCGTCCATCACGCCCCGATACTCGCGCGGCACGAGCGTGGCCGCGTTCACCGGCTCGCCCGCCCGCGAGCCGAGGCCGGCGCCCGAAGCACCCACCGCCGCGGCGATCATCACAATCACCGGCAATACCCGTCGAACGCCATAGACCATGATCGCTCCGAATCGCAGAAACAACCGCCCGGCGGCGTTCCGCTCCCCCCCCGCATCCCCCCGGTCCCCGGTGAGGAGCACGTCCGCGCTGTCATATCTTTGCACACCGATCGCCGACTCCCAATGAACGCCCGCTTACCCGGGTCTACACGTTCCAGAGCTTGCCCCGGTTGACACCCCTGCACGCGCGAAAAATGAACGATTCGTCATCTTCCAGCCCGACCTCAGCGCCGGCCGTCGTCCTGCTCTCCGGCGGCCTCGACAGCGCGACCGTGCTCGCGGTCGCCCGGAGAGACGGCTTCGTCTGCCACACCCTCGCCTTCGACTACGGCCAGCGCCACCGCCACGAGTTGGACGCCGCCGCGGAGGTCTCCCGCGCGCTGGGCGCCGCTTCCCACAGGGTCTTCCCGCTCGACCTCCGCTCCTTCGGGGGCTCGGCCCTGACGGCCGACATCGACGTCCCCAAGGACCGCGCGCCCGCCACGATCGCCGGCGAGCGCGGCCCGATCCCGATCACCTACGTCCCGGCGCGCAACCTCATCTTCCTCTCCATCGCCACCGCCTACGCCGAGACGCTCGGTGGGGGTGGGGGGGGCGCCCGCGACATCTTCATCGGCGTCAACGCGATCGATTACTCCGGCTACCCCGACTGCCGCCCGGAGTTCATCGACGCCTTCGAGCGCGCCGCCACGCTCGGCACGGCCCTGGGCGTCCAGCCCGGCGCTCGCCCCGCATCCCCGAACGACCAGCCGGAGGGCATCCACATCCACGCCCCGCTCCTGCGGCTGACCAAGGCCGACATCATCCGCCTTGGCGCCTCGCTGGGCGTGGACTATTCCCTCACGCACTCGTGCTACGACCCGGTCCTGCGGGATGGAACCTGGCTCGCCTGCGGCCACTGCGACTCGTGTATCCTCCGCCGCGAGGGTTTTTTGGACGCGGGCGTCGCCGATCCGACGGCCTACGCCTGATCGCTCGCGACGGCCCGCTCGCGAACTCAGCATCCCGCGAACCACGCGTTCAGATACGCGAAGATGTCCGCGACCTGAAGCCCGCCCACCCCATCGAACTCGCAGCGAGGATCGCCCGCGAACCACGCGTTGAGATAACCGAAGATGTCCGCGACGCCGACCGCCCCCGAACAGTCAAAGTCCGCCGGGCAGATCGTGTACGTCGCCTCATCGCTCGCCGTCGCCCCGCACGTGTTGGAGACCAGGCAGCGGATCTGGAAGTGCTGCGGCGTCGCCGGATCGCCCGGGCACGGGCGCACGCCGATCGTCACGTTCGGCGAGTCGATCGGCGACGCGTACGAGAACGCCCCGCCGCCGCACGGCAGCGGCCCCGGGTCGTTGCCCATCGTCTGCCAGACGCCCGGCGAGGCCTGGATCTGCCACTGGTAGAACAGCGTCCCCGCGCCGCTCGCCGCGACGCCGAACGGCGCCGACCCCGTGCGGCACGCGATCGCCGAGGCGGGCTGCGTGGAGATCGCGGGCGTGGCGCACGGGCTGAGATACGCCAGCTGCACGCCGTTCATCCCCGACTGGATGACCGCCCCCGCGAGGCCGTCGTGGAAGGCGATCACGCCGTCGTTGGTCGTGACGGTGAACCGCGCGTACGTCACGCCCTGCTGGTGGTGGCCGGGCCAGGTCCCGCCGACCATCGTCGGCCCGGGCGAGGCGTTGTCCACGCGCGTTCTCGTCATGAGCGTCGGGTCGTTCGGCGTCATCGCGTAGATGGTCACCTCGTACGTGCCGTGCAGCAGCCCCTGCACCCAGAAGCACCCATCGGTCGGGCTGTTGGTGCTCAGGATCATGCTGTCCATCAGGTTCTTGTCGTCGCCCGAGGTCAGCGGGTTGTTCGCCGTCAGGACCGATGAGCTCCCGTTCTGGTAGTACTGCGCCGCGATCGGCACGCCCGCGAGGTTCACCAGCGGCTGGAGCGCATTGACGGGTGTGAGCGGCAGCGAGTTCCACACCCCGGGCAGCCCGGCCGCGGCGTACGTCGGCGAGGGCGTCGTCGCGCTTGCGCCGAAGCGGATGTTGATGGACTGCCCACGGGCGGGGCTCGCAAGCCCGGCCATCGCGAGCGCGGAGATGAATAGGACGGTCAAGGCACGGCGCGGCGAGCGACGCATGGGGGACCTCCTGCCTCCGAGGCGGCTTGTTCAGCCTCACCCCGCCCTCCCGCATGATGCAACCATCCAGCCTACCACGCGGCCGGGGCCGGTGCCATTCATGAAGACGGGGTCATTTCCAGGTCATCGACTCGCGCGGGTCTACGGACATCCGGCGAACCAGGCGTTGAGGAAGGCGAAGATGTCGGAGACCTGAAGGCCGGGATTGGCGTCGAACTCGGCGCTGGGGTCGCCCGCGAACCAGCCATTGAGGAAGGCGAAGAGGTCCTGAACCGCCACATCGCCGGAGCAGTCGAAGTCCACGGCGCACAGGGTGATCGTTACCGGCGTCGTGGTGATGCTGCCGCACCCGTTCGACAGCGCGTTGATGAAGCGGATAGCGGGCGGGTGCGAGCCCAGCGTGATGTACTGAACCGACATGCCCGTGGACGCCGCGCCAAGTGAATAGAACGTCAGCCCGGTGGCCGGGTCGGTCGTCCAGTAATCCGACACGGGCAGATACTGGCCGGAGTTCGGGGGCGACTCGAACTCCCACTGGGCGGCTAGAGACTGATTCCCGACATCCACGTCGAGCTCCGCCGAGCCGCTCGGGCAGACCGTGGAGCTTGAGGGCTGGGTGTAGACGGTCGGGGCGTTGCCGTAGCTCAGGGTCGCCACCGAGCTGATCGTTGAAGAACAGGCGTTCGTGACGATGCAGCGGTATCGCGCCGCGCCGTCGCCCGTCTGCTCAAACTGCATTGCCAGATACTGCGACGTGGCCCCGGATGTGCTCTCTCCGTTGGCGATGTTGGACCAGGTGGTCCCGTTCGACGATCGTTGCCACTGATACGTGAACGGGCCCGGGTCGGCCGGCGTGGTCACGGCCTGCACGGAGAAGAATGCCGTCGCGGGGCCGGAGCACAGCGGCAGGTCCTGGGGCTGATCGGTGATCGTCGGCGCGGGCGTGATCGCCAGGATCGCCGGGGCGCCGGTGATCGAGGAACACTGATTGCTTACCACGCACCGGTAGCTTACGACCGAGCCGCCCGTGAGCGTGCCGGTCCGAACCAGCGTCGCCGCCTGCGCGCCCGTAGCCGTGAACGCCAGCGGCGTGGGTGCCGGGTTGGCGCCCTCAACCACGTCGGTCCAATCCGTCTGGCTCGGAACCTGCCACTGCCATTGGTACGAGAGCGTCGCATCGCCGACGGCATTGACGGAGAACGTCTTGGTTCCGTCGGCGCAGGCGTAGACATCCGTCGGAGCCGCAAACGCCGGGCATCCGGAGGCGACGTATCGCATGTTGTCCATCGCGATCGCCTGCGGATACGTCTCGATGTGCTGATCCCGCAACGCCGCGTTCGAATACGCCCCGATGCGAACCTGGTCGAAGACGCCCTGGAACCCAACGTACATACCGCTGGGAACGTTCAGATCGAACGACGTGAAATTCCCGCCCGAATAGACCAGAGCCCAGAGATAGATGATCCCGTCCCCGCCCGGATACGCGCAGCCGTTGTAGTAATCCCCGGCCTGGAACTCCAGTGCGGAGAGTGCGCCCCCGTCGGCGCGCTTGATGCTGACCAACTGCTGCAGCGGCCCCCCGTAGTAGTACCCGCCCGCCGAGAATCCGCTCGGGCGGCAGCACCCCCCGCCCAGCGGCCCACCCGTGCAGCCCTGCCCCGAATCGAAACTCGAGCACGTGACGCTCAACCCGGCCTCGGTGTAGTTGGCCAGCGACACGTTGAACCCCGGCCACGTGAAGAGGAGCGTGCCGGTGGGATTGGCGATCATCTGGCCCGTGTAGGTGGCGACCTGGGCGCGGGCCGCGGATGCAGCCAGCAGGAGCATCGCGGCGACCCCCGAGCACAAGAGCGTCCTTGCGGCGTGCGGGCGACCGATTCGACGGCGGCGTGCGTTCATGTGGTGTGCTCCCGCGGCCGTCGTCATCTCCGCGCGGCCGGATCCCTGGAGTGGCTTGGCCAACGATATGCGGGGACGGCGAATCTCGTTCGATGAGGGCCGAGGAGCACGCCGGAGGCGGGAGGGGGAGCCGGAGGGGGCTGATTCGGTCAACAACCGGCGAACCAGGCGTTGAGGAAGGCGAAGATGTCGGAGACCTGAAGGCCGGGATTGGCGTCGAAGTCGGCGCGGAGGTCGCCCCCGAACCAAGCGTTGAGGAAGGCGAAGATGTCGGCGACGACGAGGTGGCCGGAGCAATCGAAGTCGGCGGGGCATGCGCTGCCGAAAGTGTACTGCGAGATGTTGTTCGCACCGACCCCGCCTGCGGTGGCGAAACTGCCCCCGACGATCACATCGCCTCCAGGAAGCACGATGAGTCCGTTGACATTCCCGCTTGTTCCCGCGCCGAGCGCGGACCAAGCGTTGGTGAGAGGATTGAAGCAGGCCACCCCGCTTGCTGGCACACCGCCCGCCAGTGTAAATGTCCCCCCCGCCAGCACTTCTCCGGACGGCAAGACGGCCAAGGCCGACACGAAACTGTTGCTTCCGGATCCGAGCGAGGACCAGCTGTTGCTCGCGGGGCTGTAGCGTGCAATCCGGCTGGCAGAAGCCCCCCCGGCGGTGGAAAAGGATCCCCCGACCAGCACTTCCCCGCCAGGAAGCACAGCCAAGGACAGTACATAGCCGGCCGGTCCGCTCATGTTTGTGACGCCAAGACCGAGTCCCGACCATGTTCCGGTGGACGGGGAATAGCGGGCCACGTTGTTTGCGGGCACGCCCCCCGCCATCAAAAACTGTCCCCCAACGATGAGATCCCCATCGGGAAGAACGGCGAGCGCCGACACAACAATGGTTGTACCACCGGTCACTCCCGATCCCAGGGCAGTCCACTCGCTGGTTGTCGGGTTGAATCGAGCGATCCGGCTCGCCGAGGCTCCACCGGCGGACGTGAAAAGTCCACCCGCCACGACATCCCCGCCGGGAAGAACGGCCAGTGCCGCGACGATGCTGTTCGTGCCGGAGGCAAGGGCCGACCAGGCACCCGTCGACGGATGGAATTGGGCAATGGAGTTTGAGGGCACGCCGCCAGCTGTGTCGAACGATCCCCCGGCAACGACATCGCCGCTTGGAAGAACCGCAACCGCCGTGATCGACGCACTTCCCACGGTCGTGCTCACGCCCGCGCCAAGCGCGGACCACGAGTTGGTGGGTGGGCTGTATCGAGCGACGCAGTTGGCGGAGACATTTCCGGCGGTCGCGAACCTTCCCGCCGCAAGCACGTCCCCACCAGGAAGGACCGCGAGTGTGTAGACCGCAGCGCTCGCACCCGGTGTCCCTATGGCGGGCACCCACCCCGGAGGACAGCGCTGTGCCTTTGCCTGGTGGCACACAAATAAGGCGAGGGCGATCGCCGAGACCGAGAGAAAACCACTCCGATGCGCTCGCTCCTCGGCTGTGGCCGCTTTGTGGTAAAGCACCATCACTCTATTGCGGTCCATGGTTTCTCCGATCCCGTCCTTCATCCTTACCAGTGGCCCGCTCGCTTGTTATTCGCTCCGTGGTCTTCGGCGTTTCCGAGTGGTCGTCGGGCTCATCTCCGCGTCCGCGGAGGTCGGCTCCATATCCGCGTGGATCATCGAAGCGGTCGCGGAGATGATCTACGCGGGCGTGATTGTGACGCTTCTTGACGCAAAACGCAAGTCCGAACTCGCATCGGTCCGGGGGAGGTCTGCAGAAAGCCGGTGCGTTGGGTGGAACTTGAGCAATTTCGTGCTTTTCGGACGGCGGCGATTCGGTCGGCGCTGGGGCCACGGCCGGCACGCTCAAGATGGCAGCCTGAGGCCGAGCGAAGGTCGACCCGGCAAAGTTCAAAGTCCACATCGAACATCGAGCCAGCGCCCCGGAATCGACTGCAAACGCCTGTTCCGGGGTCTTCATTTGAACTGTGCGGCTTTGAACTTTGAACCATTCCGTCCTACCCTCATCTCCCTTCCGGAAGGGGGATCGGGGTACAGAGCCTCCCGGGAGTTCACCCGCCCGCCGGCCTGCGCCGGTGCGGCCTCGATAGGAGCGTTGATCCCATGGTTCGAATCCGAATGCAGCGCGGCGGCCGTCGTCACATCAACTACTTCCGCATCAACGCCATCGAGAAGCGCGTCAAGCGCGACGGGCAGGTGCTCGAGAACCTCGGGTGGTACAACCCCGGCGCCAAGGACAAGGCCAAGCAGGTCGAGCTCAACGTCGATCGCATCAAGCACTGGCTGAGCGTCGGCGCCCAGCCCTCCGACACCGTCCTGGGCCTGCTCATCAAGGCCAACATCGTTGAGGGCAAGGAGTGGGCCGACCGCCTCGCCGCCCGCATCGAGGCCGTCAAGAAGGCCGAGGCCAACAAGGCCGCGAACCCGCAGGGCGAAAAGAAGGAAGAGAAGAAGGATTGAGCCGCCCGGCACTCGTCTTCTCTATCATTCGGCATGCACGCGGACGCCCTCCGATATCTCGAAGGGATGGAGCCTGTCTCGGGGGCGGTTATTCTCGCCCGCGTGGAGCAAGCCGCCATGGCCGTTCAAGAGCGAGTATTGCGCGCGACCGCGGCACTCCGAGCCGCGAAGATCCCGTACGCGGTTGTCGGTGGCAACGCGGTCGCATCGTGGGTCGGTCGAAAGGACCCCGGTGCGATTCGACACACCCGTGACGTTGATATTCTGGTGAATCGGAGCGATCTCCCCGCGATCAATCACGCTCTCGAGGCGGCCGGTTTCGTGCATTTGAACGGTCCCGGCTTCGACGTCTTCCGCGATGGTCCGGAAGGCAAGCCGAGCGAGGGCATCCATCTCCTGTTCGCGAACGAGCGGATCTTCGGCGACGACGCCATCCTCCAACCCGACACCTCCGACTCGGTGGATATGCAGGAGTTTCGGGTCGTTTCGCTCGAGGCGCTGGTTCGCATGAAACTCACCGTCAATCGCGACAAGGATCGAACCCACATCCGCGATCTGATCGGTGTTGGCTGGATCGACGCAACCTGGCTGCCTCGTCTTCCGCCTTTGCTCGCGGAGCGATTGAAGTCCATGCTCGATACTCCGAACGGCTGACGCTTTGTCTTCTCTCCGCTTCGACATCCTCAGCACCTTCCCCGAGCTCTTCTCCGAAGCGCCCGGTTGCGCACTCAACTCCTCCATCCCCGCCCGCGCCCGCGCCGCCGGGCTCGTCGAGTGGCACGCCACGAACATCCGCGACTTCGCCGAGAACAAGCACGCCAAGACCGACGATCGTCCCTTCGGCGGCGGCCCCGGCATGGTCATGATGTGCCAGCCCGTCTGGGACGCCGTGCACGCCGTCGAGGCCCGCGACCCGCGCCCCGCCACCCGCATCCTGCTCACGCCCCAGGGGCGCGTGCTCACGCAGCCGCTCGTTGAAGAGCTCGCCGCGAAACCCCGCCTGCTCCTGATCGCGGGCCACTACGAGGGGCTCGACGAGCGCGTGATCCAGAAGCTCGCCCCGCTCGAGGTCTCCCTGGGCGACTACGTGCTCTCCGGCGGCGAACTGGCCGCGATGGTGCTCATGGACGCCGTCATCCGCCTGCTCCCGGGCGCCCTCGGCCACGAGGATTCCGCATCGCAGGACTCATTCGGCCCCGTCACCCTGACAAGCGGAAAGGGCAAGGCCGCCACATCCACCACCGCCCGGCTCCTCGACTGCCCGCACTACACCAAGCCCCGCGAGTGGATGGGCATGACTGTCCCCGAGATCCTCCTCTCCGGCGACCACGGCGCGATCGAGCAATGGCGCAACGACCAGCGCCTCGCCCGCACACGCGAGCGCCGGCCCGACCTGCTCACCTGAGGCTCAGCTCAGCACGCGCCACAACGCGAAAATGATCCCGGAATCACCCCCAGCAACTAGAACAGGATGCTCAAGACGAACATCAGGCTGATCCCATCCTTCAGGCCCACCGCAAGAGGCGGGATGAGAATGGCCAGAATGACCATCAGGAGCCTGTTTGTCGCCGCATCGCCGGCCATGGTGTGCCC
>DASZWV010000495.1:0-3650 GCA_035546115.1 Phycisphaerales bacterium | reverse complement strand
CTCCACGGCGGCCCGAACCTGTTCCACGAGATTGGCGACGTTGTCCTGCTCGTTGTGCGCGGGCGCAACCACCGACAGTTCGATAGGAGATTCGAAGGTGCGTTGGGATGGGTTGGCGACCGGGATCGGCATGCGGAGGGCCCGCATGGTAGGAGCAGGGCACTACAATCGCCCATGCACACGCACGGAGTGAAGATCAACGCGGGCACGGCGACCAACGCGATCACCTACATCTGCGAGGACCCACAGGCCATCACCGGGACCGACCAGAAGGAGCACAAGGTGGACGGCTCGATCGGGCACAACCTGCTCGAGCTCGCCCTCGGGAGCGACATCAACATCGAGCACGCCTGCGGCGGCGTCTGCGCCTGCTCGACCTGCCACGTCTACATCGAGGAGGGGATGGAGCTGCTCGCCGAATCGACCGAGGCCGAGGAGGACCGCGTCGAGGAGGCTCCGGACATCCGCCGCAACAGCCGCCTCGCCTGCCAGTGCGAGATCAAGCGGACCGGCAGGATCGTCGTCCGCATCCCGGCGTGGAATCGCAACGCGGTGAAGGAAATCCCCCACTAGGCACCATGAGCGGCAAATCGTTCAGCTGGCTGGAGGTGGACCGCATCGCCGAGGAGCTCGCCGATGCCCACCCCGGCACGGACCCGCTCAAGGTCAAGTTCGTCGAGCTGCGCCGGATGGTCGAATCCCTGCCCGGATTCAAGGAAGAGCCGGGCCACCCGGTGAACGAGCGAATTCTCGAGGCCATCCAGATGTCCTGGAACGGCGAGAGGCTCGAGCGCGAGGACGATTGACCGGTTCAGTGCCTCTGCAGCACGACCAGCACGAGTATGTCGTACAGCGCGTGCGTCGCGACGACGATCCCGAACCCTCGCATCATGTACACCGTCCCGAAGTAGATCCCCGCGATCATCTTGAACAGGAACTCCATGCTCGTCTGGTTCTGGTGGTAGGCCGCGAACGCCAGGGCCGCGACCAGGATCGCCGCGGGATGACCCCAGAACGGCTTGATGCCGATCAGGTCCACCAGGATGAAGTGCAGCAGCGCGAGCCCGACGAGCCGGAAGAGCATCTCCTCGTACAGCCCCGCGCCCACCGCGATCGTGAACTGCGTCATCGCCGGCAGTTGATTCAGCGGAAGCGTGGTATTCGCCAGAACTTCGCGGGCCTCGCCCACGCCGACCCCCGCGGCCATCGCCCGGGCGTGGCTGAACATCGCCGCCATGACCAGGAGCGGGAGCGTCCACGCCAGCGACTCGAGAAACATCCCCGCCAGCGTGTTCGGATCGATCTTCCACGAGTCCTGCTTGATCAGATGCCACGTGAGAAACACGAACAGCAGCGCGATGCTCGGCAGCGACGCCCCGGCCAGCCCGAACAGGTGGAACAGGTCGAGAAACAGCTTGTACGCCGTCACCGACAGCGATTTCCCCGACAGGTGGTCGCTCAGATACAGCAGCGATCCGAGTTCGTACGCCCCGATCAGCGGCAGCAGGAACACGAGCACGTGCAGGGGGCGCATCGAGCGCGTCCAGTAGTTGTCCAGCGGGAGCGCCTCGGGCGCGCGCGTCGGCTTCGGCTTTGCCGCTCCGGTCTTGGCTCTGTCCTTGCGCTGCTTGCTGGGCACGGGGTGCAGCGTAGCGAATCCGGTCGCCCCTCGCGCGCCGCGCCGAAGTTGTTCACACCGCCGCCGGCGCCAGCACCACGATCTCCGCCTTCACCGGGATGTGCAGCTTGCCGCGCACCACGCGATCGGCCCCGACCGACTCGAACGCCGCGGCCGCATCCATGTGGTCCAGCGTGACCACGCCCTCGCCGCGGACGTCCGGCCGCCGCATGAGCGTGAGCGCCAGCCCGTGCGGCCCCGGCGCGAGCGGGCTGGCGAAGCTGAGCCGGATCAGCCGCCGCTCCCCCGCCTTGAGCGGCCCGATCCACGCCCCCTCGTCGATCACCGTGGACCCGAAGATGTCCACCCCGGCCTTGTCGCGCACGACGAACACCAGGTCGGTGCGCGCGATGTCGATCTTCGCCTGGATGCCGATCTCCGCCACGATCGTGTCGCCGAAGGTGAACCCGTCGCGCGGCAGCCCCGCCTCATCGAGCAGGCGCACCGACTCGATCCGGGCGTGCCCGGTACCGTACCGCAGGCCGGAGGGGTCGTCGATGATCTCGGCCCCGGGCGTGGCCCCGTTGATCGCCTGGGCGATCTCCGGCGTGCTGCGCGCGGCGTTCTGCACGCCGATCGCCGTCGTCTCCTCCCGGAGCGACTGCATGTACAGGTCTACCGACTCGGCCGCGGGCCCGAAGCTCACCTCGCGCCCCTTCTGCAGGAACAGCGCCCGCGTGCAGATGCTCTTGACCATGTCCGCGGAGTGGGAGACCAGCAGCAGCGTCATCCCCGCCTCCACCGAGCGCCGCATGCGCGACAGGCACTTCTGCTGGAATCCGGCATCGCCCACGGACAGGATCTCGTCCACGATGAGCACGTCCGGCTCGACGCACACGGCGACGCTGAACGCGAGGCGCGCGTGCATCCCGCTGGAGTACACCTCCACCGGCTGGTCGAGGAACTCCCCGATGTCCGCGAACGCGGCGATGGCGTCGAACCTGTCGTTCATCTCGCGCCGCGACAGCCCGAGAATCGAGCCCGCCAGATAGACGTTCTCCCGCCCCGTGAACTGCGGGTTGAACCCGCTCCCCAACTCGAGCAGCGCCGAGATGCGCCCGCGGATGGCCACCTCCCCCTCGGTCGGCGCGAGGGTGCCCGCGATAATCTGCATGAGCGTGCTCTTGCCCGAGCCGTTCCGCCCGACGATCCCCACCGCCTCGCCGCGCTGCACCTCGAACGACACCCCGCGGAGCGCCCAAAACTCCCGGGCGAACTTCGCATCCCCCGTGAACGCGTGCGCCAGCCGGTGGAGCGTGCGCGAGTAGATGTCGTACCGCTTGCCGACGTTCCGGGCGCGGATGGCCACGTCCGCATCGCCGACCCCGAGCTCGATCCCGCGCTCAGTGGACATCGGCCATGCTCCTTCGCAGCGCGGAGAACACGGCGAACCCCGCCAGCATGACCGCCGCGCCCAGCACCGTCACCCAGCCCAGGGCGACCCAGTCGGGCATCTCGCCCCAGAGCAGCACGCGGCGCGTGTTCTCCACGATGATGCTCAGCGGGTTGTACTCGATGATCGCCCGGAGCACGGGATGGTGCGCCAGCGTGGTCTCCACCCTGTAGAACAGCGGCGTCATGAACATGAGCAGCTGCGTCAGCACCACCACGATGTGGCGCAGGTCCCGCACGAAGACCCCGATCGCGCTCAGGGCCCACGCGAACCCGGCGCTGAGCATCGCCAGAGGCACCAGCACGCACGGCAGCAGCACGATGTGCCAGTGCAGCCCCTGCCCGCCCGTCACGATCGCGAGCACCACCAGCAGGATCGCCACGATGATCAGCGCGTGCACGATCGCCGCCCGCACCGACGCGACGGGCAGGATCTCCAGCGGGAACACCACCTTGCGCACAAAGTTCGGGCGCGACGACACCAGCGTGGGCGCCCGGTTCACGCACTCCACGAAGATCGCGAACACCGCGTTGCCCGCGAAGAACGTCAGCGGAAAGTCGAACCCCGTCGGGAGCGGCG
>DASZWV010000494.1:0-6410 GCA_035546115.1 Phycisphaerales bacterium | reverse complement strand
GCGAGGCGGATGCGCTGCGCCTCGCCGCCCGAGAGCGTGCCCGTCTTGCGGTCCAGCGAGAGGTACTCCAGGCCGACGCTGGTGAGGAAGCCCATGCGCCCCAGGAGTTCCTTCAGGATCGGCTCGGCGATGACCTGCTGCTCGGCCGAGAGCGTGACGTCGCGGATGAAGTCGGCCGCGTCGTTGATCGTGAGCCGCGAGAGCTCGGCGATGTTCAGCGTGCGGCCGTCGAAGCGCTCGCGCCCGATGATCGTCGGGGAGGCGGCCTTCTGGGTGTCCGCGGCGTGCAGGCTCGAGAGCTGCACGTGCAGGGCCTCGATGCGGAGGCGGTCGCCGTTGCAGACCGGGCACGGGGCCTCGTGCATGTACTGGCCGAGCCACTCGCGGATGAACGAGGACTCGGTCTTCTCGTACCAGTCGCGGAGCGCCTTGCCGACGCCGCCGAACTGGGCCTTGTGCTTCTTGACGTCCTCGGGCGATGTGCCGCGGAGGAGGATCTTGACCATCGCGGGAGAGAGCGAGGAGACGGACTGGTGCTGGTCGACGCCGAAGGCCTCGCAGAAGCGGCGGAGGATCTTGCGGAAGTAGCGTCCCATCGGGGGCGGGACCTTGAACGGCTTGACCGCCCCCTCCGCGAGCGACTTGGTGCGATCGGGGATGACCAGGTCCTCGTCGAACTCCATGATGACGCCGAGGCCGTGGCACTCGGCGCACGCGCCGTGCGGGGAGTTGAAGCTGAACAGGCGGGGCGAGAGCTCCTCGAGCGCACACTCCGGATGGTCCGGGCAGGCGAACTTCTCGCTGTAGACGTGGTCGGACCAGGCGTCGGGTGACTTCTCGACGGCGATGACGACCGTGCCCTCGGCCAGGCGCAGCGCACCCTCGATCGCCTCGGCCAGGCGCTGCCGGGCGTCGGGGCGGAGCACGATGCGATCGACGACGACGTCGATCGAGTGCTTCTCGTAGCGCCCGAGGCCGAGCGGGTTCTCGCCGCCCTTCTTGAGCACATCACGGATGTCGAGGACCTGCGGGTCCTTGCCGCCCGGGGCGACGCGGATGCGCCCCCAGCCCTTGGCCTGCATGTCCTCGAGGACTTCCTTGTGGAAGCCCTTCTTGGCGCGGACGATCGGTGCGAGCACCATCAGGCGGGTGTCCGGCCCGGCGAGGGTCATCACGGCGTCGATGATCTGCGTGGCGCTTGTTGCGGAGATGGGCCGTCCGCAGCGGGCGAGGACCGTGCCGTCTTTCTTCGTGTCCGTCGGGAACCAGCACGTCGGCTTGCCGCATCGCGCGAAGAGCAGGCGGAGATAGTCGTAGATCTCCGTCGTGGTGGCGACGGTGGAGCGAGGATTGGCCACGCCCGAGCGCTGCTCGATGGCGATGGTGGGGGGGAGGCCCTCGATGTCGTCCACGTCCGGCTTCTTGAGCTGATCGAGGAACTGGCGGGCGTACGCGGAGAGCGACTCCATGTACTTCCGCTGCCCCTCGGCGAAGATCGTGTCGAAGGCGAGCGACGACTTGCCCGAACCGGAGAGGCCGGTGATGACCACGAGCCGGTCGCGCGGGATGTTGACGTCGATGTTCTTGAGGTTGTGCTCGCGGGCCCCGCGCACGCGGATGCACTGCGCTGGCGCAAGGTCGGCCATGCTCACGGGATGGGTTGGCGTCGGCGGGGCCGGGAGCGCGGCGTGGTCGGTGGTCGAACGGGCGGTTCCGTTCGAGGCCGTTCGCAGAGGCTTGGGCTCGACGGCGGCGGCGGACTTGGATGGTGTGGTCGGGCGGCGGCCGGCCATCTGGCCTCCGGGTGTACGGCGGTTCGGTTGGGGGATTGATAGGGTATCCCGCATTCGTGCAAAAGCCATGGCGATGCGCGAAATCCGATGCACTCGACCGGGCAATCACGACCATCGCCGCGTCAAGGCTGGGAGGCCGGGGCCGTCTGGGCATCCCGCTCCTGCGCGGCCTCCTGCTGGGCGGCCTGCTGCCTGAGATAGACGATCGTGCCAGCGATCACCAGGCCGATCGAGATGCCGATGAGGTACGTCACCAGCCGATCCCGAACGCCCGAGCGCGGCGAGTACTCCCAGCGACCGGGCCCGGTGCGTTGGTCTTTTGGCGCGGCCATCAGCGGCCTCCGGAGCGATCGAACTCGTCGATGAGGCGGAGCATCTCCGCGGATCGTACGTCGAATCCGCCCACCTCGCGCACGCGGGCGTAGGCCTTGTCCACGAGGGGCTGGTAGGAATCCAGCGAGCCGAGGATCTCGAGCATGTGGGCCGCGGGGTCGGTTGTCGAGAGTTCGACGACCGGGTTGAAGCCGAAGAAGTCTTCCAGTTCCTTGGGGCAGCTGCCGACGACCAGGGATCGGGAGCCCATGGTCTCGAGATACCGCTGGGTGAGTGTTTCCACGCCTCCGGCTCCGGAGGGGCTGGTCATGGACTTGGGGAAGCACACCACGATCGCGGAATCGCCCATCGTCTGGTAGAGCGCATCGAGCGAGGGAGGGACCGCCGAGGCGTGCTTGCCGGGCTCGTCGTAGAGGTGCTTCTTGCCGGCGGCCCTGAGCGGGTCGCGGATCTTGTCGTGCACCGATTGCATCTTCCGGCCCATCTCGAAGACGTGGATCGAGCGCTCGACGAGCTTCTTGTCGGGCTTGAGCAGGCCGAGTTCCTGTGCCTCCGGGAGCCAGTGGGTCTTCAGGCCGGGGACGACCTTGGCAAAGTGCTCGGCGGACGTCCGCGCGGTGAAGAACGCGAGCCGCACCCGGTGGCGCTTGAGCAGGGCTTCCCACTCGGGCCACTCCGGCCCCCAGCAGTCGAAGATCCAGGGGATGATCTCGCTCCAGAAGGCGTCGGGAAACGCGGGCACATCGCTGGCCCAGGACAGCGTGACAAGGCGCCTCGTCCCGAGCCTCACGATCGGCCGCATCAGCCCGGCTTTCTTGCAAATCCGCGCCGCGGCCTTCATGGTGGGGGACTTCTGCCTCTGCCTTGAAGGAATCCCCTGGCGGGCGAGCGCGAGGCGCATCCCCTTGGGGAGCGCGGCCCAGCCCTGGCCCGGCACCTCGCACCATTGCACCACCAGATCACGCCGATTTCCGCTCATGGGGGCGATGTTACGCCAACTCCTTCGGGGTTCTTTCCACCCCGTTCTCGCCCGCCAGCCCGGTGAGTTGGCTCAGGAGGTGGTTGTGCCATATGTCGGCGTTCAGGTGGACCGCGGCGTGCCGGCGGGCGGAATCGCCCATGCGGGCGCGCAGGGAGGCGTCGCTCAGGAGCCGCTCCACGGCGGTGATGTACGCGTTGTCGTCCGCGTGGTCGCAGAGGTAGCCCGTCTGCCCATCGAGCACGCACTCCGGAACGCCTCCGGTGCGGGTCGTGACGACCGGCAGCCCGGCCGCCTGCGCCTCCTGGGCGGCGATCATGAAGGTGTCCCACTTGGTCGGAACGACGAAGACATCCATGGATGGAATCAGGTCGCGCACGAGGGCATCATGCGGAACCCTGCCGTGCCAGACGACGTTTCTGGCCGCGGCGTTGGCGGGGGCGGAGCCGGAGACGACGTGCAGTTCGGCGCGGTCGGCCCAGCGCTGCTGGTGCCAGGCGAGCAGGCGCGGGCCGCCCTTGTCGATCCAGTTGCCGCCGATGAAGATGATGCGGGGGAGCGAGCCGGGCTCGCGGGCGGGCTTTGCGACCGGCTCGGTTCGGGCGCAGGGCTTGTGGATGACGATGCGCGAGCGATCGACGCCGTACTCGCGCTCGCAGGAGCCCGCGGCCCACTCGGTGGCGCAGGCGACCATGTCGGCGGCGCGCAGGATCTTCCTTTCCAGCGACCAGTCGATCGGCGGCGCGAGGCGTTTCAGGCCGCGCATGGACTCCCAGCCGCGCAGCGTGGCGTCGATGTTGATGGCGAACCTGGTCCCCGTGGGATTGCGGGAGGGGGGGGCAAAGGCGCGGATGATCCCCGCCTTCTGCTGCGTCGCGATGTGCACGACGTCGAACCGGTCGAGCGGGAGCGGCGTCCCGGGGCCGATGAGCGTGCGCAGGACCATCCGCCAGAAGATCATGTGCCGCAGGTAGCGGTAGTCGAGCTCGCCGATGGGAAACGGCGACTGCGTGCACGCGAGCTTCAGCCAGCGCGGCATGACCAGGCGGATGTGCACGGCGTCGATGTCCGGGCGCGCGGCCGCGTAGTGGATGAGGTTCTCGGTGGTCGTCGCGAAGCCGACCTCGAGGCCGTGCAGGAAGAGCACGCGGGCGGGCGCGCCGAGGGCGCGGGTCGGCGGCGGGAGAGACCGCTCGTCGATGGCGTCCGTGCTCGAGGCGACCAGGCGATTCATTCGGGTGGGAGTCTATCGGATGGGTGGCAGGGGCAGCTTGCCGCCCGTGTCGGGTCATCTCCGGTTGCCGCGCCGGCGGCCCGCTGCCGGCGCCACCCGTCGGCGTTAGTCGCCGTACCCGCGCGAGCGGCCCTTTCTGGACTTCTTGCTGGCCCGCACCCCCGGCATGCCCGCCTTGCGCTCCGCGCTACGACCGGCCCCCGCGGCCTCGCTCTCGACCTGCGAGCGGCGGACCTTCTTGCCGTTGCCCCCGCCCGCCTTGAGCTTCTTCACTTGGTCGCGCAGGCGGGCCGCCTTCTCGAAGTCGAGGTTCTGGGCCGCCTCGAGCATCTCCTCCTCGAGCATCATCACCAGCTCGTTCACCTCGTACTCGGTCTCGCCCGAGGCGACGGCCGACTGGGCCGTGCGCCGGGCCTTGAGCTCGGCCTCCAGGCCGCGGCGGATCGCCTTGATGATCGTCCTGGGCGTGATGCCGTGCTCGGCGTTGTACGCGAGCTGCTTGGCCCGCCGCCGATCGGTCTCCTTGATCGCGGCGTCCATCGCGGGCGTCACCTTGTCGGCGTACATGACCACGAGCGAGCCCGCGTTGCGTGCGGCGCGGCCCATCTGCTGGATGAGCGACGTCGGCGAGCGGAGGAACCCCTCTTTGTCCGCGTCGAGGATGCACACGAGCGAGACCTCCGGCAGGTCCAGGCCCTCGCGCAGCAGGTTCACGCCCACGAGCACGTCGAACTCGCCCGAGCGCAGGTCGGAGAGGATCTCCATGCGCTCGAGCGTCTCGATCTCGCTGTGCAGGTAGCGCACGCGCAGCCCCTGCTCGTCGAGGTAGCTCGTGAGGTCCTCGCAGAGCCGCTTGGTGAGGGCCGTGACGAGCACGCGCTCGCCCTTGGCGGCCCGCTCCTTGCAGCGCCCGACCAGGTCGGCGACCTGCCCCTGCGCGGGCCGGACCTCGATCTCCGGGTCCACCAGCCCCGTGGGCCTGATCACCTGCTCGGCAACGACCCCGCCGGAGCGCTGGAGCTCGTACGGCCCCGGCGTCGCGGAGACGAACATCAGGCGCGGCACCACCTGCTCGAACTCGGGGAACTTCAGCGGCCGGTTGTCGAGCGCCGACGGCAGCCGGAACCCGTGCTCCACGAGCACCTGCTTGCGGTTGCGGTCCCCGTTGAACATCGCGTGGATCTGCGGGATGGTGACGTGGGACTCATCGATGATGCAGAGCCAGTCGCGGAAGTTGGGCCGCGGCGAGGTCTCGATCGCGGGATTCTCCATCGCGTGCGCGCTCTCGCGCCCGTAGGTGTCTCCGCCGGCCTTCTTGTTTCCCGGCGGCGCGAAATCAAAGTAGTCCAGCAGCGTGTACGGCCGCTCCCCCGGCTGCCGCCCGTCGAAGAACCGGGAGTAGTTCTCGATCCCGGAGCAGTACCCCACCTCCTCGATCATCTCCAGGTCGTACTTGGTGCGGGCGAGCAGGCGCTGGGCCTCGAGGAGCTTGCCCTCGGAGCGCAGCTGCATCACCCGCGCATCGAGCTCGGCCCGGATCGCGCCCATCACCCCCTGCAGCGTGGCCTCCTCCGTGACATAGTGCACGGCCGGGAAGAGGAAGTACTGCCTCTCCTGGGCCTCCTCGCCGCCGAGCAGCTCGCCCGTGAGCGGGTCGATGTACTCGATGCGCTCGATCTCATCGCCGAAGAGCGAGACCCGCAGGGCGAACTTCTCGTACGCGGGCCACACCTCGATGAAGTCGCCCCGCACACGGTACTGGCCGCGCTGGAAGTCCATGTCCGCCCGCTGGTACTGCATGGCGTTCATCGCGAGCAGAAACTCGCGGCGGTCGATGACGGCGCCCTTGGAGATCGTCAGCACACGCGAGGAGTACGCGGTGGGTGAGCCGAGGCCGAAGATGCACGAGACGCTCGCGACGACGATGGTGTCGCGCCGCGAGAGGATGTTGCTCGTCGCGGCCAGGCGCAGCGACTCGAGCTCGGGGTTCTTCGACGAGTCCTTCTCGATGTAGATGTCCCGCTGCGGGATGTACGCCTCGGGCTGGTAGTAGTCGTAGTACGAGACGAAG
>DASZWV010000493.1:0-6426 GCA_035546115.1 Phycisphaerales bacterium | reverse complement strand
GGTGCCCCGGTCCGTGGTAGGTGATGTCCCCACCGCGACCCGTCTCGGCGACCGCGACCCCAGCCCGCTCGAGTTGGGCCGCGGTCGCGAGGAGGTGGGCCGCGGCCCCGGCTCGCCGGGAGATCGTGATCACCGGATCATGCTCCACGAGCAGAATGCGTCCCCGTTCCGGTGTGCCGCTGTCCCGCGCGGCCAGCACTTCCTCGTGGTGGGCGAGTTGAATCTGGTACGCATCCGAGTACGAAACGCGGCCAAGATCGATCACGCTGGGCGTTGTGGCGGCGGCGCTGGACACTCGTGACAAGGATAGGTGACCAACCAAGCGCCCCGGCGCGCCGAAACCGATGATCGACCGCTTCGCCAAACTCCCCGCCTCCCTCGCCGAGAAGTCGCGCACGGTGCGCCTGCAACCGGGCAACATCCCCGCGCTCCTCTGCCATCCCGACTGGCTCACGCCCGTCCCGACCATGATCTGGATGCACGGCCGCACGGCCTACAAGGAACTGGACTCCGGGCGCTACTCGCGATGGCTCAAGGCCGGCATCGCGGCCGTCGCGATCGACCTCCCCGGCCACGGCGAGCGCAGCAGGGATGGCGGCGACGGCCTGGAAGGCGCTCCGGAAACGCTGACTGTTCTCGCCGAAATGATCGGCGAGATCGACGCCATCGTCGAAGCCCTCGCAGATCCGATCTGGCAGGGCGTATTCGACCTCGACCGCCTCGGCATCGGCGGCATGTCCCTCGGCGGAATGGCCGCGCTCCGGCGCTTGTGCGATCCACACGAGTTCCGCTGCGCCGCCGTCGAGTGCACGACCGGCGACCTCTGGTCGCTCTACCGCCCGGAGGGCCCGCGCCCGTGGGGCCAGACGTTTGACCAAACGCTCGTGCAGCCGCTCGACGCCCTGCCGCGCCTCGGCACGTTCAAGCCGATCCCGCTCCTCGCGCTGCATTGCGAGGCCGACCGCATCGTACCGTGGGCGATCCAGCGAGGCTTCCTCGAAGCCCTCCGCAAGCACTTCCGGTCCGCGGGCGCCATGCCCGACCTGGTCGAGTGGCAGACATGGCCCACCACCGGCGCGCCGGAAGAACACTCCGGCTTCGGCCGCGTCAGCAACGAGGCCAAGAACGCGCAGACGGAGTTCCTCGCCCGCGTGCTGCGAGCCTGAGCGGCCGGGCGCTCACGTGCCCCCCGATGCTCGCGCCGTGTCGATCGCGAGGTGCGTGGCTCCCCATATCCACAGCACACCCGAGATCAGGATCATCACGCTGACCAGCATGAATCCCGCGTTCATGCTGTGCGCCTTGTCCGAAACAAACCCGATGATCGCCGGGCTGATCGCGTCTCCGAGCGCATGGATCATGAAGATGCACACCGCGTAGGCCGTCGCCCGCATGGCCGGTGGCGTCACGTTCGCGATGATCGTGTTCGACGGGCCGGTGTTGAAGAAGAGCGTGAACACGGCCACGCCGATGAGCCACCAGCACGCGGGGAACGGCACGAAGAGCACGCCGAGGAAGAGTGGGAACCCGATGATCATGGCCGCGCCGCTGACGATGAAATACGACCCGGGCATCCGTTTGCGCAGGCGGTCGCCGAGCCACCCTCCGGAGAGCGTCGCAAGGAAGCCGGCGACGACCACGATCGGACCGAAGGTCGAGTTGGCCGCCTCCAAGGCGAGCCTGAGCGACTCGTCCGGCGTCGCACCGGTGATGATCTTCTCGTTCATCAGCCGTTCCGCGACGTAGTGCGGCATCCAGAAGGAGACGCCGCCGATGGCGAAGGTCATCGCGGTCATCCCAAGGACGTCAAGAACGTACGACGGATTGCGAAGCAGCGCGCCATACACGGCTCGCTTGTTCGGCGATGAAGTGGTGGGCCCGGCGGGCTCCATCCCGCCGCGCACCGGCTCGGGCCGGAAGAAGCACCACAGACCGAGCACAATGCCCGGCGGAACCACGGCGTAGAACGCCCACGGCCACCCGAAGCCGTGGGCCGCGCCGATCTTGCCGCCGAGGTAGAACCCCAACGCGCTGCCCACCGGGATAGCGGCGTAGAACCATGCGAGCGCCGTCCCGCGCCGGGAGATCGGGAACATGTCGCTGATGAGCGAGGGCGCGATGGGCCCGTACGCCCCCTCACCGACCCCGACGAAGCATCTGGTGAAAAACAGCACCGTGTAACCGCTCAGCCACCCCACGCCGGCGGCGACGAGGTGCTTGCCGGCCTCGTGCGATGCGCCGCTGGCCCCGCTCGCGAAGGTCCAGAGCAGCACCCCGATGCCGATGAGCCACCACCTGCGCATGCGGTCGCCGAGCCATCCGAACAGCGGCGCCGTGACCATGTACGACACCATGAACGCGGTCGCGAGCAGCCCCATCTTCCCCTGCGAGTTCGGGTCGTCGGGCCTGAGCAAATCCTTTGAGATGAGCGGTTCGACCGCCGCCAGGATGTACCTGTCGATGTAGTTGAAGAGGTTGATGAGCAGGAGCAGCGCGAGCGAAACGCGAATCCTGCGCGCACCGGGTGTGGCGCGGGCGGTCGAGTTTGCTCCCGGGCGAAGGTCGTCCATGAACCCGCGAGCATACGGCCCAAGGGCGAGTCGTGCCGACTCCGCGTCGTGACCAGACAACAGCCACCTGTCGGAATCGAGCCGACGACCTGCGCTTTACAAAGGCGGGACGAGCCCCAAGTTTCCCCGATGGAAACCTCGCTATCGTCTGCAAGCGCTGCCTCCGGTGTTGCCCAGTGGCTTGCGGCCATGCCACCGACCCTGCCTGGCAACATCGCGGCGGCGATACGTGCGATGCCGGCGCCGTCGAGCCCGGCATAGGCCCCCGCGCGAGTTTCAGCGACGGCCAGCCGCTCTGGGCCGATCACTTCGCGACGGAGCGCTATCGCCCTCTCCTTCCAGGCTGTGAAGCCACCCACGAGATCGATCCGGTGGGCGTTGGGTACATGTACCCGAAACATCAGTCACCCATTCTCATCGAAGCTCACCATGGTGCGCTCCCTTCCGGTCGGACCAGCCGATCCACGACCTCCCTGAACTGCACCAACAGACTTGCGCGACGGCGCGGCAGGCTGCACAGGGAACTCTCCGCCACCCGGCGCCGACGGAGGCGCATCGACCCCTCTGCCGGCGCGTGTGCGACGGCGTTTCTCAACGACCCGCCGACTGCGATCACTCGCTCCGAGGTCGGCAGCACATCCGGTCCGAGGCGAACGGCCATCGGAAATGTGCCGTGTTCGTGCAGCGTCAGCACGGGGAGTCTCTCGTTCCAGAGACTCTTGTGGATCAACACAGAGCAGACCGCGAGTTGGGTGCGTGGCCAAGCCGCAGGGCTGCAGCAGAACAGCGACCCCCTTGAGCGGGGCCCTGTGCTTGCTGCGGGGGTGCACCCCCCTTCCCGCTCCCAGCGGTCGGCTTGTCACAACCCGTATCCTCTTGTCTGATGCTGCTGGAGAACTCGGTTGAATGTCCTCGCGACATCGTCACTCACTCGCCGCTTCGGAGCCAAGGTTGCCGTTGACGCTGTGAGCATCGCGGTCGAGGCGGGAGAGTCGTTCGCGCTGCTCGGATCGAACGGCGCGGGCAAGACCACGCTGATCAAGATGCTCACCACGTTGCTGCCCCCGACCTCGGGCAGCGCGAGCGTCGCCGGTTTCGACGTGGTGCGTCAATCAGCGAAAGTCCGACGAGCCATCGGGTACGTGCCCCAGGCGATCTCCGCCGATGGAACGCTCACCGGAGCGGAGAACCTCCGGCTGTTCGCGCGTCTGTACGATGTCCCCCGCCGCGCGCAGGCGGCGACGGTGCAGGCCGCCCTGACCTTCATGGGGCTGCAGGAGGTTGGCGACCGGCTGGTCAACATGTATTCGGGAGGCATGGTCCGCCGTCTGGAGATCGCACAAGCGATGCTCCACCGGCCGCAGGTCCTGTTTCTCGACGAGCCCACGACCGGGCTGGACCCGATCGCCCGAACGACCGTCTGGGAGCACGTGTCTCGCCTGCGATCCGAAGCCGGGATGACCGTGTTCTTCACGACTCATCTCATGGAAGAGGCCGACCGATGGTGCACCCGCCTGGCCATTATGAATGCCGGCCGGGTCGTCATCACGGGGACGCCAATCGACCTCAAACAGTCGCTCGGAATCGCGGCGGCGTCACTGAACGACGTGTTCACGCGCTACGCCGGTACGACGATTCAGAACGGAGAGCGTTACGGTGACATCCTCCAATCCAGAGCGGTCGCCCGGCGGCTCGGGTAACAGCCCGGCGATCTGGGCCTTTGCCTCCAAGACTCTCGCCATCGCTGGTGCCGAGGGGCGCAAACTCGGCCACGACCCGACCGAACTGCTGACGCGCGCTGTACAGCCGGCGCTTTGGATGCTCGTCTTTGGAGAAGTGTTCACCCGGACACACGCAATCCCCACGGGCGACATTCCCTACCGCGACTTCATGGCCCCCGGGATTCTCGCGCAGAGCGTGCTGTTCATCGCGATCTTCTACGGCATCGCAGTGATCTGGGAGCGAGACCTCGGCATCGTGCACAAGATGCTGGTGAGCCCCACACCCCGGACGGCGCTCGTGCTGGGCAAGGCGCTCTCGGCGGGCCTGCGGGCGCTCTCGCAGGCGGTGATTATCTACGTGCTCGCGCTCGTCCTCGGCGTGGGAATGAACTGGTCTCCGCTGGCGCTGGCCGGAGTGCTGTGCGTCGTCCTGCTAGGCGCGGCCTTCTTCTCGACGTTCTCGCTCATCATCGCGTGCATCGTGAGGACCCGCGAGCGGTTCATGGGCGTCGGTCAACTCCTCACAATGCCCCTGTTCTTCGCCTCCAACGCGATCTACCCCCTTTCCGTCATGCCGCGATGGCTGAGGGTCGTCGCCCATTTCAATCCGCTCTCGTACCAGGTCGATGCCCTCCGCCGGCTGATGCTTGCCCCGACTGGCTCGGGCGCAGCCGGGCCGGGGGCCGTCGCCGAGTTCGGCCTTCCGACCGACTTTGCGGTGCTTGTGCTGGCGTTGGTGGGAGTCCTGATCGTCGGCGCGAGGCTCTATCCGCGCATCGTGCGGTGACCGCGCGGGGAGAGTCTTCGGGTTCTTTGGATTTGATGACGATCGTCCGCCAACTACGACGAACGACCGGTCTCCCTCATCGCGCATGGCCCTTGCTTTGTCAACGCCGGTCGATCCACGACCGGAGCACGTCAAGCACGAACAGGTGGTCAGGGACTGGGCAAGGAAGTTCCCACTTCGGGGTGGTCGGCTCCTCCGGCGCACCCCTTTGTGGGCAGGAGTCCTATGGAAGGATCAAGCAAGTTTCCCCGTTGAGAGTCCGCGCTTGTCGGACCATGCTCAGTCAGTATCGGCGGCGGAAACGTCGCGACGCGGGGGTAAAGCCGTGGGAGGGGCACGGGGCATGCGGCCCTGCGACCGCACGCCCCATTCGCAGGCCGCGCTGGATGTTCGGCGCGGCACATCGCACAACCCTGAGCCGAAAGGTCATCACATGAGTCTGACCCTCTGGAAGAAGCGTTCCCCCGTCTCGATCGACTCCCCCTTCAACGGCGACCTGGCGCGGTTCCGCGAGGAAATGGACCGCACCTTCGATCGATTCTTCTCCGAGCCGCTCGGGTACGGCTTCGTCGAGCCCAAGTCCCTGCGCGCCGAAGACTCCTTCCCCGCGCTGGACGTGAGCGAGACCGACACCGAGATTACCGTCCGCGCCGAAGTGCCGGGCATCCCGGCCAAGGACTTGAACGTCTCCGTCTCGGGGACCACACTGACCATCTCCGGCGAGAAGGAGGAGAGCAGCGAGAAGAAGGGCGAGAACTACTACCAGTGCGAGCGCCGGTTTGGCTCGTTCCGCCGCGTGATCGATCTCCCGGACACCATCGACGCGGACAGGATTTCCGCCGACTCCGACAACGGCGTGGTCACCATCCACATCGCCAAGAAGCCCGGCCCCAAGCCCAAGCAGGTCGAGGTCAAACCGGCCGTCAAGAAGGTCCCCGTGGCCGCTGGATGAAGGCCGGTGAGCCGTGGCGCTTATCTCCGTCTCTCTCTCCTTTTCCGAGCGGGCCCACCCAGATGGTGCGCCCGTTCATTGGATCCCGAAAGGAACACCTCATGCAACGCATCCTGCTCATCGTCGCCTGCGCGTACGCCGCCATCGTGTGTGGCTGCGCATCGCCGTCGCTGCACCCGCTCTATGGCCCCGAAACACTGACGGAAGACCCCGGCCTGGTGGGTGAATGGGCAACCGAGGGGCCAACCGTCACCCGTATCGTCGTTACCGAAGCAGCCGACGGGCGATACCACGGTGCGCTGACCATTCGGCGCGGCACAGAGACTCGGGCGAGCGTCGGTCTCGAACTCGCGTTGACGGACATCGGCGAGGATCGATACGTCGACCTCTTCCTCG
>DASZWV010000492.1:0-3475 GCA_035546115.1 Phycisphaerales bacterium | reverse complement strand
CCGCCGCGGGGGTGCCGGATCGATGATGAAGGGTCGCGGATCATCGTGAGCGCCTCGGCGCGGTCGATCGCGGGCGCGGCGGGCCTCGCGTTCATCTGCATGTTCTGGAACGGGATCACGTCGGTGTTCGTCGTGTTCGCGATCGGCGGGCTGTACACGAACCTGGTCGGTCCGTTGCCGCGCTGGTTCCCGACGCCCTCGTCGGGGCACGGGTCGCACGCCGGCTCGCCGATACCCCTGGGGATGGCGATCTTCATGATGCTGTTCATGACGCCGTTCATCCTGATCGGCCTGGCGATGCTGATGGCGTTCTTCACGGCGCTCGCCGGCGAGGTTCGCGTGCTGATCGAGGGCGCTCGGGGGGCCGTCCGCACGGGCGTCGGCCCGTTTGGATGGACGACGCGGTTTGATGCGAGCCAGGTCAAGAGCGTGAGGCGGGACCTGACCAGGTGGCAGCAGAACGGCAAGAGCAAGCCGCTCATCGAGATCGACGCCGATCGGAAGATTCGATTCGGGAGCGTGCTGCCCGATGAGCGTCGCGACTGGATGATCGCGACGCTCCGGCCCCTGCTGGTGACCCCCGTGCGCCGGGCGTGAGGCGGAGGGTCGCTACCAGCACTCGCCGCCGAGGAAGTTCGGGGCGCGAACCGATGAGACGCTCGCGGGCGCGGGGACCTTTTTCAGTGTGCCGGTGGAGAACGTCGGGTGCGCGGCGGAGAAGTCCCGCAGCCAGCTCGACTCGGGCTTGGCGGCGTCCACGTCGAGATACTGCTCGCCGGTGAAGGTCTGACCGCCGCCGACGATGCCGCACCGGAACTTGAGCAGGCGCTCCTTGTGCTCGGCGCCCTTGGGCTTGTTGATCGATGGGATGTCGTGGATGGTGATCTCGAGGATGCCGCCGTTGGACTTGAGGTAGCTCCGCACGGCGTCGGCCATGGCCTTTCCGTCGGACAGGTTCTGCGTGAGGTCCTTGGCGGCGACCGGCGAGCCGCTTGCCGTGAGCAGCTTGGAGCTGCCCTTGGTGCCGAGGTCGGGCCGGCCCATGGCGTGCTTGTACGCGTGGATGTAGCGGCCCGCCCAGATCTTGAGCGTGTTCGAGCAGGGGTTGTGCTCGTACATATTCGACTCGAACTCCCACCAGTCGCCGTTGTGGTGCTCCTTCATGATGAACTTTTCGTGCCAGTCGAGCTTGGGGGTCTCCTGGAACGAGCCGATCGTCGATGACCGGTAGCGCACGCGGAACGTGACGATGACGTTCGTGCCGAAGAGCTCGCCGGTGGTGAAGTCGGAGGTCTTGCCGGTGACGCTGTCGAGTGACCATGTGCCCATGGGAGGCTCCTCAGGGTGGGCGCAGCATATCGGCGGCCGGGGAGGCGGGCCGGAGAAGGAATCGACAGGCCGGGTTGGTCAGACCTGGACGGGCTCGAAGGTCATCTTGCCGTCGGCCAGCCGGGCGAAGTAGGCCTCGACGGCGTCGAGGCCGGTCACGCGGTGCACGTACGCGGCCGCGCGGACGAGGTCGGCCTTCTGCAGGAGTTCCAGGCGGGGCTCCTTGAGCTCGAGCCGGGCCGCGTAGAACGCGCAGGACTGGTGCTGGATGAGGACGACGCGCTTGAGCTTGTGGACCTCGACGAGAAAGCGGAGTTCATCGACGACGCCCTGCTCCTCCAGGTGGGCCTGCGGGTGGCCGGCGAGGCAGGCGGGGCCGCCCGGCAGGGCGATGCGGTCATAGCGGGGGAGGCCGAGGCCGGTCTGGAGGAAGTCGTCGAACTGCTCGCCGATGCGGCCGTCGGAGCAGTACAGGGCGGCCGCGTGGATGCGGGCGGAGTCGTACTTGATGGGGCTGGTGTAGTTGGTCATCGGAACGGCGACGGGGCCGCCGGGGAGGATATGAGCGCTCGCACGCGGGGCCTTGGTTGCGGGGGCGATGGGATTCATAGCTGTGAGCATACCCGAAGAGTGTGAAACACGGAGCGCGCGGGGAGCCACGGAGGGATGCACAGAGGTTGGGGTAGAAGAACGCATCGAGCTATTGAGGCAAGTCTGTCCTTTGACAAATCCCCCTGCTTTGACAACCCTCTTTTCGCCGCGGTGCCCTCTCCGTGGTTCCCCGTGTCCTCAGTGTTTCAATCTCTGGAGCAGCCCCCATGGCCAAGTTCTCGATCGCGTGGATGCCCGGCGACGGCATCGGCAATGATGTGATGGAAGCGACCCGCATCGTGCTGGATGCGATGAAGCTCGACGCCGAGTACATCCACACCGACATCGGCTGGGAGTTCTGGTGCAAGGAGGGGAACCCGCTCCCGGACCGCTCGATCGAGATCCTCAAGAAGACGACCTGCGGCCTGTTCGGCGCGATCACCAGCAAGCCGCAGGATGAGGCGAAGGAGGAGCTCGCGCCGGGACTGAAGGACAAGAAACTCGTCTACTTCTCGCCGATCGTCAAGCTGCGGCAGCTGTTCAACCTGCACACGAACATGCGCCCGTGCAAGAGCTACGAGGGGAACCCGCTGAACTACCGCGGCAACCGGCTCAACAATCCGGAGGGGAAGGATGTGATGATCGACCAGGTCGTCTTCCGCGAGAACACCGAGGGTTCGTACGGCGGCGTGGAGTTCTACCCGCTGCCGCAGAGCGTGTACGACGCCTTGTGCCTGAACCCGAAGATGAAGCCGTGGAAGGACAAGGGGCTGGAGAATGTCGCCCTGTCGACGCGCATCGTGAGCGTGCAGGGGTGCACGAACATCTGCCGCCAGGCGTTCGAGTACGCCAAGAAGACCGGGCGCAAGCGCGTGACGCTCGTCGAGAAGCCCAACGTACTCCGCGAGACGGGCGGTCTGATGACGCGCGTCTTCAAGAAGATGGCCAAGGAGTATGAAGGAGCCGGCATCTGGGGCGATGAGGCGAACATCGACGCGATCTGCATGTGGATGTTCAAGAACCCGCAGGACTACAGCGTGCTGGTGGCGGAGAACATGTTTGGGGACATCATCTCCGACCTGTGCGCGGGGCTGGTGGGGGGCCTGGGCTTTGCGCCCAGCGGCAACATCGGCGACACGTACGCGGTCTTCGAGCCCACGCACGGGTCGGCGCCGAAGTACGCGGGGCAGGACAAGGTGAACCCGCACGCGATGCTGCTGACGGCGAAGATGATGCTCGACTGGCTCGGCGCGGGCAACGGCGGCGGCGGGCAGCGCGAGAAGGACATGGCCGCGCGGCTGGAGGGCGCGGTCGCCCGCGTGATCAAGGAGGGCAAGGTCAAGACCTACGACATGGGCGGGAAGAACACGACGATCGAGGTGGCGAAGGAAGTGGCGAAGTACGTGAGCTAGCCGTGTCGCCACCCTTCCGAGCGGATGACCGTCCCGAGCAACTCCAGCACATGCGGGCGGTGCTGGCCCGACACCTCTCGGCGGTGTGGGGAACGTGGTCCTCTCGCGGAATGTACCTCGATGGACCCGGAACGCTGAGGCTC
>DASZWV010000491.1:0-16910 GCA_035546115.1 Phycisphaerales bacterium | reverse complement strand
CGGCCTGCTCGGCTACTTCCCGCCCGTGCCGCTGTTCGACCTCATCGCCCAGCCCGTGTGCATCGGGCTCAGCGGGCCGGTGCGCGATTGCGGACTTCGTCTGATTCCCGACACATCGCTCGTGCGGCAGATCCTCGATCGCACGCTCACCGACTCGCCCTCGGATGCGGCCGCCACGATCTCGCGCTTCCGGCAAGAGCTCGAGAGTGTGTCGTCGGATGATCTCGTCGACGAGGTCACGGTCGGATCTCCCGCGCCCGACGCGTGGGACGCCGCGCTCTCGCTGGCTCGCGCTCGAGGCGGACGGGTCCTCACGCTGGGCGGCCACGCGTGGGACCCGCTTGCAGCCGCCGACCTGTTCGAACGGATCACGCAGGCCCGCGCGGCCGGTTTCGCGGGCATCCACATCCGCACCGCGCTGCACCCGGCCACCGATGAGGCGCTGGGGCACCTGGTGAGCGGAAGTGTAGAGGTCGTCAGCGTCGACTTCGGCGCGGCCAACGACGCCGATCGCGCCGCGGAGCGGCTCGAACGTCTGCGCACCATCCGGGCCCGGGCGATAGGCCACGACGGCATGGGCGTTCCCTGGATCGGTCCCCGCCTCACGCGCTGTGACGCCACCTATGGGCGCGTGGAGGAGTTCGTGAATCGCTGGGTCATGTCCTGCGGCTGGGCCGCGCTCGACCCGCTCGAGTCCGAACGTCCGGGCGAGCGCATCGCCCCGCTCCCGCTTCCTGCCTTCGTGGCCGACCGCCTCCGACGAACCCGGAGGATCCTGTGACCACAGCCGCGGCCGAAAAGTCTCGCGCTCTTTCCAGGCAACGCCCCGCGATTGCCGTGATCCTCGGGCGCGCCGGGTCCAAGGGCGTCCCCGGCAAGAACATGATGCCCATCGCCGGCCGTCCGTGCGCGGCGTGGACGATCGATCACGCGCTGGCGGCCGAGACCGTCGGCGAGATCATCGTGTCGACCGACGACCCGCGACTTGCCGAGCTTGCCCGCGAGATGGGTGTGAGGGCGGTTCCGCGATCGGCGGAACTGGCCTCGGACCGTGCAACGGTTGACGCCGCGGCCCGCGAGGCTGTGAAGCAGTGGGAGAGCGGGAGCGCCGGCGATCCGCGCCTGCCGATCGTGATTCTCTACGCGAACGTGCCCGTGCGCCCCGCCGGCCTGATCGATCGCGCCGTCGGGCGCATGGTTGCCACCGGGTGTGATTCGGTGCAGTCCTATGCGCCCGTCGGTAAGATGCATCCGTGGTGGACGGCTCGCCTGGATTCTGAGACGGGCTCCGTGCGCCCGTGGGAGGGCGAGGTGCTCAACCACAACGTCTACCGCCGCCAGGACCTGCCGCCCGCGTTCATTCCCGACGGCGGGGTGCTCGTCATGTCCCGGCGTGCCCTGTTTCTCGAGATCCCGAACGTCCAGCCCGGCCCGCACGCCTGCTTCGGGCATGACCGCCGCGGCGTTGTGACCGGGGAGGGCGAGGTCATCGACATCGACACGCCAACGGATGCGATCGTCGCCGACGCGATTCTCGGAGGCGTGCATGCGCATCGGTGAGCGCGAGATCGGTCCGAACCACCCGGTCTACATCATCGCCGAGCTCGGCGTGAACCACGACGGCTCGCCGGAGCGGGCCATGCAGCTTGTGGATGCGGCCCATCAGGCCGGCGCCGACGCCATCAAGCTCCAGTACTTCGAGACCGACCGCCTGATGTCCAAGTCGGCCAAGCTCGCCGCGTATCAGAAGGCCGCGGGCGAGACCGACCCGATCGCGATGCTCGGGCGGCTGGAGCTGCGCATCGAGGACATGGGGCCGATCGTCGATCGCGCCCACGCGCTGGGCATGCACGCGATCGTGACCGTATTTTCAACGGAGCTCGTCGACCTTGCCGAGCGGCTCCCGTGGGATGCGTACAAGACCGCCAGCCCGGACATCGTGCACAGGCCGCTTCTCGAACGACTCATGGCCACGGGCAAGCCGCTGATCGTCAGCACGGGCGCGAGCACCATGGACGAGGTCACGCGCGCGGTCGGGTGGCTGCAAGCCGCCCACGACCGCCTCGCCGTGCTCCAGTGCGTGAGCTGCTATCCCACGAACACCGAGGATGTGTCCCTCGATGCGATCGAGGAACTCTCGCTCGCTTTCCCGCATCTGCCGATCGGCTACAGCGATCACGCCATCAACAACTCGATCGGTCCGGTCGCGGTCACCATCGGCGCGTGCATCCTCGAGCGACATCTCACGTATTCCAACGACGCGCAGGGCCCCGACCACACGGCCTCCAGCGAGCCCGACGTGTTCGGGCGATACGCCCTCATCGCCAAGGGCATGCACAAGCTCCCGAACGCCATCAAGGGCGAGCGCGAGCCCAAGCGAGTGCGTGACTGCGAGCGCGACGTGCGCACGGTCTCTCGCCAATCGATTGTCGCCCTGCGCTCGCTCCCCGCGGGCCGAACGATCGCGGCCACCGACCTGACCATCAAGCGTCCCGGCACAGGCTTCCTGCCCTTCGAGCTCGATCAGGTCATCGGCCGCCGCACCGCCAAGGCCATCGACGCCGACACGGTGATCCGCCCGGAGGACCTCGCATGAGCGCGAAGCCATCCAAGCGGCGCATCCTCATCATCACCGGCTCGCGCTCCGAGTTCGGCCTCCTGCGCCCCGTGATGCGGGCCGTGCACAAGCACAAGAGGCTCCAACTCCTCGTCGCGGTCGCCGGCGAGCATCTCCTCGCGCCGGCCCATACGTGGAAAGAAGTCGCCAAGGAGTTCCGGATCGACGCGAAGATCCCCATGCAACGCCGCGCCGATCGCGGCCGCCTCGACCACGCCGCCGCCTGCGCCCGCGGCATGGCCGGCTTCGCCGCCGCGTACAGGAAGCTCAAGCCCGACTGGGTCGTCGTCCTCGGCGACCGCATCGAGGCCTTCGCCGCGGCCAGCGCGGCCAGCATCGCCGGCATCGCCGTCTGCCATATCCACGGGGGCGATCGGGCCGAGGGCATCGCCGATGAGGCGATGCGGCACGCGATCACTAAGTTGGCCCATCTGCACTGTGCGGCGACAGCGCAGAGCGCAGAACGAATTCTGAAACTGGGCGAGGCGTCAACGTACGTGCACGTGACGGGATCGCCCGCCATCGACGGTCTTGCGGGTATCAAGCCGATTTCCCGTCGAGAGCTTGGGCCGTGGTCGAACGTGGGGACGGTGATCCTGCACCACCCCGCGGGCCTGCCGCCCGAGCGAGAGGATGCGTATATCCAAACGATTCTGCACATCGTCGATGAGAATGCACCAGGGGACATTCTCTGTCTCGCGCCAAATCACGACCCCGGCAGAGAGATCATCCTGAAGGCCCTTCTCGCCCGCGTTCGCACCCCTGCGAATCGCGTGGCGTACGCCCTGCCGGAGGGCTACGAAGGGCGGTCGGTGTTCAAGCCCCGCGCCGCGCCAAGCGAAGAATGTCTTCGCAATGTGGGTGATCGGAAGTGGTTTTACACCGACCACCTGCCGCGTACCCAATTCCTCCGGCTGCTGAAGTTTCTGCGGGAACAGGACTGCGGCTTGCTGGTGGGAAACTCCTCGGCCGGCCTGATCGAGGCCGCAGCGCTTGGGGTTCGCGTTCTGAATGTGGGCCCGCGTCAGGCCGGGCGCGAGCGGTTTGGTCTTGTTGAAGACCTGCCGGAGCCCGCCACGCGGGAAGGCGATGACCGAACGACGAGCATCCTGTCGCGGCGGCGCACAGAAGTGGGGCCGAGCCCCTTCGGCGACGGCCGCGCCGGCCCCCGAATCGCGGCCCTCCTCGCGAAGTTCGATCCCCACGACCCCGCCCTGCTCCGCAAACGCAATAGTTATTGAGACCTTCGCGTCACCGCTTGCAACGATGCGCCGCCCGATGTGGGGTCACGTCGGTCGCCGCCGCGCACGCAAACCCCCGCCATCCCGCGGCCCCGGCAAAAGTCCCCCGGCCCAAGGTCCGATCTCCCTCCAGCGCGCCCACGCGCCGGAGGCCTCAGCATGCCCGTTCAGCCGCTTTCCAAAGAACAGTCCGTCTCCAACGCGATCCGCGAGATTTCGCACATCGCGACGCTCCCGGAGATCACGCTCAAGATCATCGAGCTCGTGGAGTCTCCCAACTCCACCGCCCAGGACCTCAACAAGGTCATCTCCAACGACCCGGCGCTCTGCTCGCGCATCCTCAAGGTCGTCAACTCCGCGTTCTACGGCCTGCCCGGCCAGATCGGATCCATCAACCGCGCGATCGTCCTCCTCGGCCTCAACGCCGTGAAGAACATCGCCATCGCCGCCAGCCTCGCCAAGCTCTTCCGCGGCGGCTCGCTCACGCCAGATTTCAGCGCCAAGGACCTCTGGACGCACTCGATCACCTGCGCCACCGCCTGCAAGCTGGTCGCCGATCATCTCAAGCTCGGCTTCTCCGACGAAGCGTTTCTCGCCGGGCTGATCCACGACATCGGGATCATCGTCGAGATCCAGTACGACCGCCAGCGTCTCATCGACGTCGTCACCCGCATGCAGCCCGGCCCCGACGGCACGCCCTCGGCCGACTGGCTCGCCGTCGAGACCGAGGTCTTCGGCGCGACGCACCAGGACTTCGGACAGGGCTTGTGCGAGAAGTGGAAGTTCCCGAAGAACTTCGCCCTTGTCACCGGCTATCACCATCGCCCGATGGAACTCGCCAAGGAAATCCGCACGCTCGTGTGCATCGTCCACGTCGCCGACAAGCTCGCCGCGGCCATGCCCGGCTTCCGCCTGGACGTCAAGGACACGCAGGTCGACCCCGACGTTCTCGAGTCCCTCGGCCTCACCGGCGAGGGCCTGCAACAGATCGCCCAGAAGCTCCCAGAGCAGCTCCAGCAGGTCAGCGCCATGATGAGCTGACCCGCCGGCCTGAGTGGATGAGGAGCGAAGACAGCGACCCGCACGGACGCAGGTCGCTGTCTTCGTTTTCACACCAAGTCCGTTCGCTCAGAACCTGCGTCCGTTCCCCGATGGGGCGGACACCGTCAGGCGCGCCGTCGAGCGTGCGTCGCACAGCGGTGTCGGCGAGACCGGGTCCGCGACGAGGTCCTGCAGCGTCGCCGAGCCGTAGAGATCGATCACCGCCTTGGCCGCGGCGTCCGCCTTCTGGTGCAGCGGACACAGGTTCGGTCCGTGCGATTCGATCCCCAGCGGGCAGGTGGTGATGCGCTCGACCTCCGCCACGGATCTGACCACGTCCAGCAGTGAGATCTGCCTCGCCGGGCGGCTGAGCTTGTACCCGCCCCGCACTCCGCGCCGTCCCGTGATGAGGTCGGCCGCCGAGAGTTGCTGCAGGACCTTCGCCAGGTAGTGCGGCGGAACCTTGGTCTTCTCCGCGAGCGTCATGGTCGGCACGAGCACGTCCGGGCTCAGGGCGAGCCACGCCATCGCACGCATCGCGTATTCGGTCGTCTGGGAAAACAAGCCTCCCCCTTCCGGGTAAGTGGGTGAACAAATCCCCTCCCCTCCGGTCCCACCACGGTGCACAACAGAACAAGTGTAGGACGGGAGATTCGGAGATTTATGCAAGCATGTCCGGGTTAGCCGGGGATGAATCCGGGATCAAACCTCCATCGGGCGACCGAGATCGCTCGCAACCAATCCCCGCGAGTGCGTTTCCGGGGCGGTCTCCCCACCGGAGCGGATGTCCTCGATCGATCGCCGCGGCCCCGCGAGCCCCAGCAGCAGCAACGAGTTGCCCACGACCAGCAGCGTCCCGCCCTCGTGCCCCAGAACTCCCATCCAGAGCGGCAGAGGCACGCCCAGACGTGCACCAACCAGCGTGGCGATCGACATGACCACGATCGCCGAGAGCGCGAACGTCAGGTTGAACATCACGGTCCGCCTTGCCCGGCGTGCGAGGGACACCGCCCACGGCACGACTCCAAGGTCGTCGGTCAGGAGCACGATGTCCGCCGACTCGAGCGCCGCATCCGAACCGATCGATCCGATCGCGATGGACACATCCGCGGCCGCGAGCGCCGGGGCGTCGTTCACGCCATCGCCGATCACGCCCACGCCGCCCGGATTGCGCCGCGCACGAAGCTCCTCTCGCATCGCCGCGACCGCCTTGAGCTTGTCCTCCGGGAGCAGCTCCGCCTCGAATCGGTCCAATCCGAGCGACTCGGCGACGGCCGCGGCGGTGGTCCGGTTGTCCCCGGTCAGCATGACCACGGGCTTCACCCCGAGGGTGTGCAGTTCCTGCACAAGGCGATCCGCCCCGGGCCGCACGGTGTCCGACAGGATGATCACCCCCGCCTGCTCGTTGTGCGCGACCACGGTGCCGATCTGTCCCCGGCGCTGGACGCCCCTGAGCACCTCGCGCACGCTCGCGCGCAGGCACGTCGGGACGAGCTCCTCGACGTGCACGAGTGTTCCCAGCCGGGCCAGCTTCCCGTCGATCTCCGCCTCCACGCCCCGGCCGGGAAAGGCCCTCGGCTTGAGTCCGTGCGCGGGCTCCACGCCCTCCTCTTCCGCGCGCTTCCGCACGGCCGTCGCGATCGGATGCGTCGAATCCTGCTCCAGGCCCGCCGCGGCCGCGAGCAGCGAGCGCTCGTCCGACCACCCGACCGAGTGCAGCGACTGCACCCGCATCTTCCCGACCGTCAGCGTGCCGGTTTTGTCGAAGGCGATCGCCGCGAGTCGCGCCAGCCGCTCGATGCTCTGTCCGCCCTTGAAGAGCACGCCCGCGCGGGCCCCGCGGGCGATCGCGGCGAGCGTCGCCGTGGGCGGCGCGATGATCACGGCGCCCGGAGAGGCCACGATCAGGAGCGTGATCGCGGGGACCATCGAGCGCTCGAATCCGTCGCCGAAACCCCAGGACCACGCGGCGAACACCGCCAGGCTCGCCACCAGCACGCCCACCGCGTACGGCTGGTTGACCTTGTCGATCACCCGCTGCACCGGCTCGCGCTGCTGCTGCGCCCGGAGCACCAGATCCAGCACGCGCTGCAGGCTCGACTCGCCCGCTCGCCTGGTCACCCGCACCTGCACCGGATCGCCCGCGTTGATGGTTCCCGCGAAGACGTCGTCTCCCACATCCACGGAGCGCGGCACGCTCTCGCCCGTCAGGTTCGCCTGGTCGACGGATGTTCGCCCGAGGCTCACCGTGCCGTCGGCGGGGATCGACTCTCCGGGCAGAACCTTCACCACGTCGCCGGGCCCGAGTTCCTCCGGCGTGACGGTCTGCCACTCGCCCGTCGTGGCGTCCAGCCGGAGCGCCTTGGTCGGCATGAGCTTGTGCAGCGCCTCCACCGCCCGCTGTGTCCGCTGCGAGGCCAGGTCCTCGAGCGCCCCCGAGAGCACGAACAGGAACAGCAGCAGCGAGCCCTCCCACGGATGCCCGATGTAAGCGGCCAGCACCGCCCCGAGCACCATCAGCGCGTCGATCTCGAACCGCCAGGCCCGCACCGAATCCCACGCGGCCCGCACCGAGTGCACAAGCCCGATCGCGAGGCTGATCCACGAGAGCGCGTGCTGGACGGACTTGCCCTCCGGCGATCGTCCCATCGCGAGCCACGCGGTCACGCCCGCCAGCAGCAGCGCCCCCGACAGCAGGCTCGACCACAGCTCGCCGCGTGCCGAGAACACCCACCAGCGACGCGGCCCGGCGCTTCGATTTCCTTCGGTCCGTGCGGTCATCAGCACAAAGCTAACCGTCTCCCGACCCCGGGGCGCGTGCGAGCCGGTCTCAGGTGGCAAAGGTCCGCGCTCGAGGTGGATGCCCGATATTTCGCGGATGCCGCCAGAATCCGCTGGCGAAATGGCTTGACACAGGCCGATTGCAAGTCAAGGATTTCCATGGAGTTCGGGCTTGAAGGCTGCAGAGATTCTGGGCCGGCTCGACTAAAAAACTAGGTACTGCATCCCCGGGTCATGTGTGCGTGGGGGCACCGGGATGGCACCGAAGCTTCAAGGGTTGCAGCTTTGGGACAAACAAATTCCAACATCGATTGGCTGGCCGTCGCGAACGATGGCGGCCTGTGCGTGCTCGTGGTCGACGCTCAGGGCCGCGTGGTTCTCATGAACCATGCGGCCGCCACGATCTTTGCTCGACGGCCCGCGCGGGATGTGATCGGCCAGCGACTCTCCGATTTTCTGCCCGGTTCCGCCGCGGCCGAGCGGCTCGAGCATGTACGGAATGTGATCGGCTCCGGCGACCCTGTGGTCTTCCGGGATCTCTGGGGCGGCATCGCGCTTCGCTGCACGATCCGCCGCATCGACGGCATTCCGAACGGCGGAGAATCGGGCCCGGCCGCGCTGGTCGTGTGCGCTCCGGAGTCCGTGGTGCTCGAGGAGACCGGCGAGCCCACCGGCCGGCAGGTCGAGGCCAAGCACATCGATCTCGGCCCGCTCTCGGGGCTGACCAACAGCGAGCTCAAGGTCCTGGCCCTCATCGGCGAGGGGCTCAGCAACGCCGAGATTGCCGGACGCCTGCACAGGGCCGTCAAGACGGTGGAGTCGCACCGAGCCGCCCTGACAGACAAGACGGGCTCTTCCAGCCGCGTGCAGCTCGGCATCATGGCCCGGCGCGCCGGTTTGAGCCGCCGCCTCGGGCACTCGATTGGTAATAACGGCGATAGCGTTCCCTCCGGCTCGCGGCTTCCCGCCTGACCCATCCATACTCCGAATATCGATTGGCGCTCGGTCGATCGCAATGCCACCGTCGCGCGGCGACATATGGTGGTGCGATGACCATTCCAGCCGGCCGGGTTGGAACAAGTAGTGGGGCCCGGGGGGTGGAAACCCGGCCAAAGATGGGGGCTGTTGATCGACCGAACTCCAGCATCGCGCCTTCCACCGCGCGACTGGATGGGGAGGCGTTCGCGCGCACGTACCAGCAGCACTGGCGCATGCTCTGGTGCGCGGCCGTCGCGGTCCTCGGCGATCGCGTCCTCGCGCAGGACGTTGTGCAGCAGGCGGCCGTCGTCGGTTTGCAGCGCCTCGATCAGTTCGATCCCTCCACCTCGTTCGCGGCCTGGATGATCCAAATCGTGCGCAACATCGCCCTGAACGAGAGTCGCAAGCGCACCCGGCGCCGAACCGCCGCCGTCGATCCCGTCTCGCTCGACTCCGGGCCGGCGTCTCGGAGCGGCCAAGACGAGCACGGCTGGGTCCTCACCGGCCGCGGCCAGCTTGCCGAGGGCGCCGAGCCCTTCGACGACGAGCTCATGCGTGCCCTGGGTGAGCTCGACGAGATGCCCCGCGGCTGCCTGCTCCTTCGCGTCGTGCTCGACATGCCCTATCGCGACATCTCCCTCGCCCTGAACATTCCCGAGGGCACCGCCGCCAGCCACGTCCATCGCGCCCGCGCCGCCCTTCGCCGATCGCTCCGTTCATCCCCATCGCCCTCCGGCAACGGAGGTATGCCATGACACCCCAACCGCCGCCAAATCCGTCCATGTCCGATCGCATCGACGCGTACCTCGACGACGCCCTGTCGCCCGCCGAGCGCGCGGCGTTCGAGCAAGAGGCCTCCTCGAATCCCGCCCTGCGCGATGAGCTCGCCCTCCAGCGTCGCATCGACGGTCGTCTCCGCGGCATGTTCGTTCCGCCGGATGCTCCGCAGATTCCGGGCGAGGCCGCGCCCGCGATCGCCGGTCGTCTCCGCCTCCCCGTATGGCTCAGGGTCGCCGCGATTCTCGCGATCGCGGCCGTCGGGGCGTGGCTCGCGGTGTCCCGGCCGTGGCAGGGCCCACGCAAGCCCGCCCTGTCAGCACACTCCGCGGATGAGGCCATGAAGTTCCTCGTCTCGGACGAGCAGTTCAAGCCGGTGTGGGTCTGCGGCGACGACAAGCAGTTCGCGGAGTTCACGAGGGACAAGCTCAAGGTGCCCTTCCTCGTGCGCCCGGAGGCGGGCGTGCAGATCGTCGGCTGGACCTACGAGCCGGGGCTGTTCGCCCGCAAGGGCCAGGTCCTGCTCGCCCGCGCGGACGGCAAGCAGGTCATCGTCGCCATGGCCCCAGAAGCCGAGGACCGCACGATGCACACCGATCCCGGCTCACCGCTGCACATTACGCGCAACCTGTACAAGGGTGTTGTGATGTACGAGATCTCGCCGCTGGACCACCCCGTGATCGTCAACGCGATCACGCAGCCGTAGCGGGCGGCGCGAACCAGGCCGGCTCCGCGCGCCGCTCCAGCATCCGCGCGATTCGCAGAAGCAGCGCATCCTCCATCGACGGTCCGATGAGCTGCACCCCCACCGGCAGGTCGCGACCGTTTGTCCCGGCGCCCTTCGCGAGCCCGGCCGGCACCGTGATCGCCGGCAGTCCCGCCAGATTCACCCCGACCGTGTACACGTCCTCGAGATACTCCCCGAGCGGGTCCCCGCTTTTTTCGCCGAGTCTCCAGGCCGGGTGCGGCGAGCAGGGCATCAGGATCGCGTGGCACCCGCCCGTCGCCGATCCGGTCGGCCCGCCCGAGCCCTTGAACGCCCGATCGAAGTCGCCGCGGATCAGCCGCCGCACCTTCAGCGCCGTCAGGTAGTACGCCTCCGAGTATCCCGCGGAAAGCACGTGCGTGCCCAGCATGATCCGCCGCTGCACCTCATGGCCGAGGCCCTCGGCGCGGCTGCGACAGTAGAGCGCCATCAGGTCCGCATCCGGCCCGATGTCCGCCCGCCGTCCATACCGGATGCCGTCGAACCGCGCCAGATTCGAGCTCGCCTCCGCCAGCGCGATGATGTAGTACGCCGCGATCCCGTGGTCCGTCAGCGGCAGGTCCACGTCCACGACCTCCGCGCCCATGCCGTGCAACGCCTTGGCCGCCCGCTCCAGCGCGCCGTTCACCGCGGCGTGGTTCGCCTGGCTCCGCGCCTGGCGCGGCACGCCGATCACCAGGCGATTCACCGGCTCCTCCAGCTTCGAGCACAGGTCCAGCGGATCGCGCAGGCTGGTCGCATCCAGCGGATCGTGCCCGCAGATCACCGATGCCAGCAGCGCCGCATCCGCGACCGTTCGCGCCAGCGGCCCGATCTGGTCCAGGCTCGACGCGTACGCGACGAGCCCGTACCGCGACACGCGCCCGTACGTCGGCTTGTACCCGACCACCCCGCACATCCCCGCCGGCTGCCGGATCGAGCCGCCCGTGTCCGAGCCCAGCGCCCCGGCGACGATCCCCGCCGCGACCGCCGCCGCCGAGCCGCCCGACGAGCCGCCGGCGGTCCGCGTGGCGTCCCACGGATTCATCGTCGGTCCGAAGATCGACCGCTCCGTGCCCGACCCCATGGCGAACTCGTCCAGGTTCGCCTTGCCGATGATGACCGCGCCCGCATCCATCAGCCGGCGCGCCGCCGTTGCGCTGTACGGCGAGCGGTAGTTCTCCAGGATCCTGCTCCCGCACGTGGTCTTTCCCCACGAGAGGCAGATGTTGTCCTTGAGCACGATCGGCACGCCCGCGAGCCGGCCGGGATGCCCCTCGGTGGCGATTCGCTCGTCGATCTCCCTGGCCTGCGCAAGCGCCTCCTCGGGGAACACCTGCACGAGCGCGTTCACGCCCGGGTTCAGGCGTTCCGCCGCCTGCAACGCCCCGCGCACGGCGTCCTGCGCGGAGGTGCGTTTCTCGGCGATCGCATCGCGGATCTCAAGAAGTGGGGAGGTCCCGCTTGTCATCGCCGGAGCATAGCGGACCCGCCGTTCGCTCAGGCCTCGCTCGCCTTCCCGCTCATCCGCCCGCGCCACCCATCCATCGCGGACTTCTTCGTCAGGTCGTACCTCAGCGGCGTCACCGTGATGCAGCGTTTGAACAGCTCCTGCACGTCCGAGCCCTCGTCCGTCGTGCGGAAGTCCAGCCCGTGCCCCGCGGCCCAGAAGTACACCGTGCCGCCCGGCGACGTCCGCTTCTCGTACTTGTCGTTCAGGCCGTGCGTGTTCATCGGGCACACGCGGATCGGATACCGCGCCGTCTGGCTTCTGGGCGCACCGAGTTCCGTCACCGGGATGTTGATGCTCAGGCACGCGTGCGCCTCGGGCAGCCCATCCGCGATGACCGCCTCGATCGCCCGGCGAGCGTGCCGCGCCGCGAGGTCGTAGTCCGGCTTCGCGCTCCCGATGTGCAGGCTCACCGCGATCGAGGGGATCCCCAGAAACGCCGCCTCCAGGGCCGCGGCGACCGTTCCCGAGTAGATCACGTTGATCCCGACATTTGCGCCGGAGTTCATCCCCGAGATGACCAGATCCGGCGAAGAGCCGGCGCCGAACTTCTCCGGCCACAGGTTCGCCACCGCGAGCTTGACGCAGTCCGCCGGTCGCCCATCCACGGCGATCCCCGACATGCGTTCGGTGACCCGCTCCTCCGACACCATGAGCGGCGTGTGCACCGTCAGCCCGTGCCCCGTCGCCGATTGCACCGTGAGCGGCGCGATCGCGTACACCATCGACCCGAGCGGCCCACCGAAGTGGCCCCCGGCGTCGGTCAGCGCATCGAACAGCGCGATGATCCCCGGCGCCCGAATCCCATCGTCGTTGGTGAGCAGAATGCGCATGCCCGCAACCATAGAGGCCCGGGCGCGGCAAGGGATCAGAACTTCGGCGCGCCCGACGGCTTCCTCGATCGTCGCGGATGTTGCCCATCGTCGGGCTGATTGGCCGGCACGGGGTCCGCGTTGGTCGGCGCTGGAGGTGTCGTGGCGGGGGCCGGCGGCGAGCCCGTCGCGCCCGCAACGGTCGCCCCGCACGCAAACACTCCCGGGCTGAACGGCGTCGAATCGATCTCCGCGTGCGCCTTCCAGGATGCATCCTTGCCGATCCCGTCCCGCTGCACGCTTCCCTTGCTCGTCACCGGCGCGATCTCGTCGATCACGAAGCCGGTGCCGCCCGCCTTCTCGTCCGCCTTGCCCCACCGGATGCGCTGCAGGCACTTGCCATCGGGGGCCCTCAGGCACACCGCATCGCCCGCGTTCGAGAACGAGATCCGCACACTCCGGGTGTGCATGCTGAACACCGCTGCCTTGCCGAACCGGTCGTTGACCGCCGACGGAGCGTGCCTCGAATCGCCGACCGGGCCCGGGATCTTCGAGTCATGCCCGTTGAAGACCACCACGACCCCGTGCGGCGGCACCAGGATCGACGGGAACGTGAACCGCACCTGCGACTTCACGTTCGGCGAGCCATCCGTGATGGTGTACCCGCGCAGATCGATGCTCCGCTCGTGCGGGTTCACCAGCTCGACGAACTCATCCCCGGATACCTCGCGCTTGCCGTCCTTGTTCGCATCCGCCTCTCCGGCGCTCGGCACCGCGTAGAGCACCTCGGTGATCAGCGGGTGGGGCTGGGCGCAGGCGGGCGGCGCGACATCGTGCCCGGTGTCCGATACCTTCCCGGCGGAGGGCTTCGCCGCCGGAGATGCTCCCGGCGGGTTCCGCGAATCGCCGATCACCGACGCCGCGCACACAAGCGCACCGGCGCCCGCCAGACCGATCATCCCGCCGAGATATCTCGCTCGCATGGCTCACACCCACGGTTCGCAGGCGGCGTCCATGCTCAAACCTCGCGGGCATCGTGCCCGCGATCGATCAACGACGACTCACTCGGTCACCTTGGGCGGCTTGCCCTTGGGAAGCTCCCTCGCCAGCAGCCGCGGCCCCACGAGCACGAGGTTGTACATCCGGTCCCGGCTCTCGGGCAGGTTCAGCATGACGTAGTTCCCGTCCGCGGCGGTCTGGTCCGCGAGCGTGAACCGCACGCGCATCCCGCGCCGATAGTCGTCGGACGCCACCATGTTCTTGAACTCCGCCCCGAGCCCGAGCGTCTGCGTCGAGTACACGGTCATCTCGCCGTCGTTGTGCAGTTGCAGCAGCTCCGCCCGCACGATGTGGTCGGTGTCGTTGGTCACCCTCACCCCATGCACCATGCCCGTGCACGAGGCGAGGCCCAACCCACCGCACGCCAGCAACAGGATCATGACCAAGCGTCGCATCGAATCCTCCACCCGGGCGATCCGATCCCCGCCCGTGGACCGGAGGATAACCGATCCGGACCGCCCGCGTGCAACCCCGCCCTAGGCCCCGTGGCTCCGGGGCCAGCCGAGCGCCCCCGCGATGGTGATCTCGAGATCGAGGGCGATCCCCGCGGCATCCAGGTCCTTCTTTGCGTACGAGCGCATCGGCAGAAACCGGAGCCGCGCCCGGCTCGGGCAGAAGAGCGTTTGCGTCGCCGTTTCGCAGGTGGGAGCGCCGTCGATGGTCGCCGCCAGCACCCGCGCCCCCGATTTCTGAACGATCAGTCCCACGCCCGGCTCGAAGGGCCTCACGACGCCGGGGGGCCGCTCGAGCCCGCCCTCGGCGAAAATCCCGATCACCCCTCCCGCCTTCAGGTGGCGGATCGCCGCGCGAAGCGCGCTCGTGTCCTTGCCGTTCTGCTCGACCGGAATCACACCCAGCCACAGCCACAGCCCATCGAGCGCCCGCGGCATCATGTCCCGCATCATCAGCCAGCGCACCTCGAAGCCGCACGCCGACTGGATCAGGAGCGGATCCGCGCCCGACATGTGGTTGGCGACGATGACCAGCGGCCCCACCGGGGCCTCGCCCCAGCGCCACGCGGGAACGTGCTCGAGTCCGAAAACGCGCAGCCGATGCACGAGGCGCGCGTACGCGCGCACCGCGAGCCAAGCCAGGTTGCGCATCGGATCGTCCGACAGCGTCCGATCCAGCGCCGCGCACGCGAACGCAAACGCGATCCACGCGATCGCGCCAACGCCGACAACGAACTGTGCGGTCACGCTCATGCGAGCGATGTTAGCACCTGCAAACGTCCGCGTGGTCGCGTGCGTGCCTCCGGGGCGCTCTCTCGTGCGCGCACGATCGACTCGCGGCAATCGTCCGCCGCGCAAGCACGACCGAGAATCGTCCGCGCGCGCCCGAGAATGTTGCGCCGCGCACTATCGGTCGTCCGACTGGAGCGGATTTTCCGTCTATGCGGCGTTTCGCTGGCCGCACGCGAGCTATCCCGTATGTTGGAGCCGTCGGCGCGCGGACCTCGGGTGGTGCGTCCTTCGTGGAAGCACACCGCGCGTCGGCGGGGCGGGGTCCCCAACCGCTTCGGTCCAACTCGTCGTCGAAGGAGTGCACAATGTCCTTGCGTTTTGGGATGTCGCTCGCGGCTGTGACTCTGGCCACGTTTGCCGGCTCCGCTCATGCGATCTTCATCCTCGGCAACGGTGACTCTGTCACCCTCCAGCAGCTGCAGGATTCGTCCGACCACCAGTTCCAGGTCATGGACAAGGTGTTCACGATCCTCACCTACACGTCCGCCACGGTTCCCGCGACCGACGTGAGCGTTACCGGATTCATCTCCGCCAATCCCGCCGACGGCATCGGTTTCGATCTCACCGGCGGCTTCGGCGATGTGCCCGGCGACTCCGTCATCACCGACATGAACCTGCACTACACCGTCGAGGTCGCCGACCCGCAGCTCTCCCAGGGCGTCCGCATCAAGGACCTCGCCCTCACGTTCAACGGAACGGCCGTGGGCACGGGCTCCTTCGCACGCGTGGATGAGCTCGTCTTCGACCCCAACGCGCCCGCCGGCATGGATCTCATCGGCTCGCGCCACGTCTACGCCAACGCCGGGCCGCCCGCGACCTCGCAGCAGCAGGATTCCCAGACCTTCGACGGCGCCACCTACGCCAAACTCGAGGTGAACAAGGACATCCAGTTCTTCGCCGTGGATCCCAACAGCCTTTCCGCGGCCTCATTCATCCGTCAGTCGTTCAGTCAGACACCCACTCCTGGTGGAGTCGCTCTTGCCGGCATCGCGGGCTTGCTTTTGGCCCGCCGCCGTCGGTAAGCTGCGATCTGGCCCCCTCGGGTTCATCCCTACGGACCCGAGGCAGCGGCCTCCACCTGGGTACTCTCTCTCCTCGGGAGCACCGCGTAACGGCGCTGCTCCCTCTTCGTTTTTTGCTACCCGCGTGGCACCCCAATGCCACGTCTCATCAGGGTTATCATGGCCATTGACGCCCAAAACTACCCCCCAAAGCAGGGGTAGACGACGCATTTTATTGGGCCAATTGGACTTCCCCTCCTAGCAAACCCGGCACCGTGTTGAACAATAGTGCCGCACCGCTTTGGTCGGCGGTGCATGGTTTCTCTCTCGCAACGCGGCGTAGCTCTCACTCCGCCGCAATCTTGTCGTAAAGGCAGACATCATGAATGTCCGTGCGCTCTGCGCGCTTGCGGCCGCCGGTCTGGCCGCGTGCACGTCTCCCTCCCGCGCCGCTATTACCCTCCAGAACGGGGAGCAGGTGCAGCTCGACGCTGTGCTTTCCTCGTCCGATCATCAGGTGATCGTGGGGGACAAGCTTTTCACGTTCATCGCCTACACGTCGGTGGCGTTCCCATCCACGGGCCTGTCGGTGGTGGGGTATGTCGCTCAAAATCCCCTCTCGGGCACGGGCTTCGACCTGACGGGGGGCTTTGCGGATGTGAACCCGGGCGACTCGGTGATTTCCGAGTTCAATCTGCGGTACACCGTTGAGGTTCTTCCCGCGTTCCTTCAGCAGGGGTATCGCATCACGGATTCGGAGCTGCTGTTCAACGGCGCCGCGACGGGCGTGGGCTCGTATGCCCGGGTGGATGAGACGCTCCTGGACTACTTCGCCCAGCCCGGCACAAATCTCATCACGACCGCATCGGCGTTCGCGCTGGGATTCAACCCGCCTGCAAACCAACTTCAGGACTACCACACCTTTGGTCCCCCCGGCTATGCCAAGATCGAGGTGAACAAGGACGTTCAGTTCTTCGCCCACGGGACAGGGAGCGGTGCGACGGCCTCGTTTGTTCGCCAGTCGTTCAGCCAGATCCCCTCTCCGGGGGCGATAACCCTGGTAGCGTTCGCCGGATTGATTGTGGGGGCGCGTCGTCGTCGACG
>DASZWV010000490.1:0-4412 GCA_035546115.1 Phycisphaerales bacterium | reverse complement strand
GTTTCGGAAGCGGGTCAGCGACTCGACGCCGCACCGTTTTCCAGACGCTCCCGAGTGGCATGTATGGCCGACTTCACCTCGTCGTATGAAGACCACTGCTTTGGGCCGACCTTCAGCCTCGACACCAGCCGTTGAGCCAGTGCTGATTGATCGGCCCCAGAATCCGATTCGATACGAATCCAGAACGCCATGTTGGTCCGCTTGGAGCACACGTCGATCCTGGTCTTTCCATTCGAAACCATTGCGATCGACCGAAAGTCCTCGTTCTCGTAAACCCCGTACTTCTTATCCGCGCGACACGCGATCTGTCTCGCCGCGGCGAGGTCGAAATAGCCCTCACGCTGCTTCTGTGACATACAGACGAGATCCCAAAGGCCTTTCCTCGCCTGATGAATCGCCAGCCATTCCTGGCAATACAGGAATCCCTCCACAGCCGGGGTGGTTGAGGGCAGATCGAGACATCCAATCAGGATGGAGGTCGAGCCAGAGTCGAACCTGAGTACCGGCGCGTTCGGCCTTTCTGTTGGGCGAAGTGCGGCGCCATGCGGCAGCTCCATGGATGCGATTCCATAATCGACACGATCTCCATCGCCCAAGGCGGGCGTATTGCCACTCCAAGATTCGATGGGCGTCTCCAGGAGCGCGCGCCCCGAGTCCGCCTCGAGCTTGCTCATCGCCCAATAGATGGCTGTAACTCTCCAACTCAACATCACAAGGGCGGCAGCGATCAACGCTACCGCCAGCCACGCACCCTTCGCAGCGGGAGGCCGACGACGATGCGGTGTTGAGCCGTTGTCCGTCACTCCTCCTCCAGCGTCTTCTTCCGCCTCAGCACATGGTGGTAGTGCTGCGCAAAGCGGTGGGCCTCATCGCGGATCGACTGCACCAGTCGCAGCCCGAGATTCTCGCGTCCGAGCCGGATCGGCTCGCTCCGCTCCTGCACGTAGATCAGTTCCTCCTTCTTCGCGAGACTGATCACCATCGGCGGCTTGATATCCATCTGGGCGAGGGCCTCCATCGCCGCGTGCAGTTGCCCCAGCCCACCATCGATCACGATCACATCCGGAAACAGCTCGTGCCCCGCGCCCGCCTCGCGGTATCGCCGGCTCACGACCTCACGGATCGACGAGTAATCGTCGTTGATCCCGGCCTCGCCCCCCTCGACGCCTTGATCCCTTGATGCCTGGTTGCCTCCCTTGATCCTGTAACGCCGATACTCGTTTTTCAGCGCCCGCCCATCCACGAAGCACACCTTGCTCCCCACCGTCTCGCCCCCTTGCAGGTGCGCAATATCGATCGCCTCGATGCAGCGGATCGGCGCATCCAGCCCGAGCGTCCTCCGCAGGCTCTCCAGCGCCTTCTTCGGCTCGACGAGCACCATCTCCGCCTCGGGCTGCCACCCGCTCTTGGCCCCGCCCCCGCGTCCCCCGCTCTTCGCCCGCTCCTCGAGCCGCTCCACCGCCTTGATCTGGTCTCGCAGCGACGCCGCCCGCTCGTACTCCATCGCCGCCGCGGCTTTCTCCATCTCCGCCCTCATCTCGCGCAGCATCACGCTCCGCTTGCTCTCGATGAACTTCACGAACCGCTGCACATCCAGGAAGTACGGCTCCCTGCCGATCTTGTCCGCGCACGGGGCCGTGCACTGGCCGATGCTGTGCAGAATGCACGGCCGGAAGTACCGGTTCCTCGGGTCCCCCGCCACGATGTCCAGGCTGCACGTGCGGAACTTGAACACCTTCTGCAGCAGCGTCACCGCCTCGCGCAGCGCCCCGGGCGATGTGAAGGGCCCGAACACCCGCGCCCCCTTCACCAGCGGGTCCGTCAGGTCGCGCGTCACCATCACCCGCGGGAAGTCCTCGCGCATCGTCACGACGAGGTACGGGAACGTCTTGTCGTCGGTCAATCGCGCGTTGAACCGCGGCCCGATGTCCTTGATCAAGCGCGCCTCGGTCAGCAGCGCCTCCCACTCACCCTCGCACTCGAGGACCTCGAAGTCGTGCACGACCTCGAGCATCCCGGCCTTCTTGTACCCCAGGTCCGCGCTCGGCACGAAGTAGCTCGACACCCGATCCGGCAGCCGCCCCGCCTTGCCGACGTACAGCACCACGCCCTTGTGGTCCTTCATCAGATACACGCCCGGCACGTTCGGGAGCGCCCGCGCCTTGCGGAGCAACCGCGCCAGACGCTCCTCGCGCGTCTCGCTTCCCCACGCCGGAAGCGCGCTCGCCGGGGAGTCCGCCTGTTGGCTCGCCCCCCCTCCGGCCGCCGCACCCAGGTTTGGCACATCGGGATCGTCGGGCACGCCAGATCGTAGGTGCGAATCAGCCCAGTACCCCGCGCAGCGCCTCCATCGCCACCTGCCGCACGTAGTCGTCGCTGTCGCCGAGCGCGCTCGCGAGCAGCCGCGGCAGCATCCAGCCGCGATCCCGCGCGGTCCCCATCCCCGCGAGCCGCCCGAGCGCCCCGGCCGCCCCCGCGCGCACGATCGGCGACTGGTCGTCCAGCGAGCCCGCGAGCGCCGCCAGCGCCTCGGGGTGCGCCCCGTGGATTCGCCCCAGCATCGCCGTCGCCGACCATCGCACATCCTCGCTGGGATCGCTCGCCTTCCGGCACACGGCCCGCAGCGTCTCCTCGTTCCCATCGTCGACATCGCCCAGGGCCGAGAGCGCCGACACCCGCACGCCATCGTTCGGGTCGTCCAGAGCCAGCAGAATCGTCGATCGCATCCGCACCCCGTCCAACCCGTAGTCCTCGCTCATCGCCCGCATGGCATCGATCGCGCGCCGACGCACCAGCGCGCTCCGATCGCTCAGCACAAGCTCCGGGAGCGCATCCCGGGCCGCGCCGTCCATCACGCCCGACCGTCGAGTCGCCTCGACCCCGTACGCCCGCACGGCCGCGTCGCGATCACGCAGCATGGCGCCCAGCGATTTCCTCGGCGCATCGGCGCCCAGGTGCGCCAGCAGCCACGCGGCGTCGCGCCGCAGGCTCGCCTCGGCCTCTCGCCCCAGAATGCCCGCACAGACCCGCGACAACTCGCGCCGCTCCCATGCTCGCAGCGCGCCGGAATCCACGCGCGTCTGCAGCTCGCCGACGAGCGATCCATGCACACGCGGCGATACCCGCAGCCACTCCACGATCGCGATGTTCGGCAGCGCGTGCGCCACGCCGAACCGCGAGGCATCCGCCAGCGGCCAGCACAGAAGGCTCAGGCCGATCGACGCAGCGCCCGCGCCGAGCACACGCATCCGCCACCGGCGCGCCATCCGGGCGGTCGTGGCCTCGAACTCGCCCCCGCACTCCGGGCAATACCCATCCTCGAGGCCCTCGAGCGGATAGCCGCATCTCGCACATCGCTCGGTCCCGGCGCGAACACCCAGCCGCCGCGGCGACGGCCCGAACACGCCCCACAACGCCAGCGCCACGCCGATCAGGCCGGCGGCCCCGCCAAGAACCATGAGCATCGGAGTTGCCCAGGACATCCCCATGTCATTCCGACGTGACGCCCTGGGGTTTCCCTCCCGTCCCATTCGCGAGCACAATGGCAAGCCGACGGAACACCCACAACCGCCCTTGCTTCCCCGTGCCCGCCTTCCCGCCCGAGCCCGCGGCTCGCGGCCTCAATCGTCCGAATCGTTCGAGTCTTCCTGGGATGGAAACAGCTGCATCACGATCATCACGATCGCCGCGAGCAACAGCGTGCCCCCCAGAATCTGCACGATGCGATCGTTCCGGGTCGTCGCATAGGCCAGCACGAACAGCCCGATCGGCACCAGCAGCACCGCGACCGTCCACACCCAGCGCCGCGTGCGAGAGACCTGCACGATCCGCTCGACCGTCGGATCCGACCCCAGGTCCGCGGCGTCCCAGTCGATGCTCGCGGATTCCTCCCGCAGCTGCTCGAGCGTTCGAATCGCGTTCGCCCGGTCGCTCTCACGCACCACGACGTGCACCCCGCGCCCCTCCGGTCGAACATCAACCCCGCCCCAGGGAAGCAATGTTCCCGCATCGGCCACCCGAGCCTCGACGCCCCGATCCCGCAGCGCCGCCGCGATCGTCTCGGCGTGGAACGCCGTCTCCGTGGTCGCCACCACCGCCGACCGTTCCTCGGGCGTGCTCATGCCGAACGGTATGTCTCTGAACGCTCGCCCGCCGTCAGAACTGGCATCCCGCGAACCACCGCATCAGGAACGTGCAGGCGGTCGTGCGCGTGCAGGATGTTCATCCCGACGCTCTCGGTCGCGCTGGTGTGGCAGAGATGGCACGAGATCTCCCAGCTCACCGGCGCGACGAACTGCGTCTTGGCCACGATCGCGCCCGACCGCTCGACCTGCAGCGTCGCGAGCGCGTACGGGTTCTCGCGCCCGCTGTCGTCGAAGGGCGTCACCGGCACGCCCGTCGCCTCCCAGTCG
>DASZWV010000489.1:0-2919 GCA_035546115.1 Phycisphaerales bacterium | reverse complement strand
AGGGACGGACTGGCGCGACGTGGTAACGTCGATCCGCTCGATCACGCCGGAGATCTGGGGGCGGCTGGATGCCTCGCAGCGCTCGCGGTTTTTGACGCGGCTGCGGTCGTTCTGGGATGTGGTGCGGCATCGCAGCGCGCCTGAGACGAGCGCGGCGGTGGCGGACCTGATTGCTTCGCGGAGGTTGAGCGTGCGGGCGGGGCGGCTGCTGGCGCTGCGGTTGAGTGGAGAGCGCGGAAGTGTGGTTGAGGCGGTTTTTCGGCCGCGGGGGTCGGAGCTGGAACAGACGGTGCGGGTGGCGCGGGTGATCAACTGCCTGGGGCCGGACAGCGATGTGCGGCGGAGCGGTGATCCGCTGCTCAAGCAGTTGGTAGCGAGCGGGCGGATTGTCGCGGATGCGCACGGTCTGGGCGTGGAGACCACGGAGGAAGGGTTCGCGGTCGGCGCGGAGGGACGGGCGAGTGGCTCGTTGCTGGTCGCAGGTCCGATGCGACGGGCGCGGGCGTGGGAGAACACGGCGGTGCCGGAGTTGCGGCGCGAGGCGGTGGTGGTGGCGCGGGCGGCTCTGGGTGGCCTGGCGAGCCTGACACGCGCGAGAGCGACGGTCCGGGGAGCCGCGGAGGCGGAGACCGTCAGCCATCTGGACGGCATGTGAGCGCGCACCGCGCTTCACAATGGGCAAACCGGGGCTTCTTTTGCCATCGGGTGTTGCGCGGGGGCGACGCATTGCGTGAGATGATGTGGAAGGTCCCTGTCGCTCTTTGTCCATTCCACGCTCATGCACCAGGAGACGATCATGTTTCGTTCATCGCTCGCCGGAATCGCCGCATCACTCGCCATCGCTGCCGGAACGGCCTCCGCTCTTGGCCAGGTCGGGACCGCGTTCACGTACCAGGGGCAGCTCAAGAACGCCGGGAGCAACGTGAACTCCGCGACGGACATGCAGTTCTCGCTGTGGACGGCGGCGTCCGGCGGAACGCAGGTGGGATCGACCATTACGCAGGCGGACGTCCCGGTGGCGCAGGGGGTGTTCACGACGACGGTGGACTTCGGGGTGAGCCCGTACACGAACGGGCAGGCACTGTGGCTGCAGATCGCGGTGCGGAATCCGGCGGGGACGGGGGCGTACGTGCCGATGGGGTCGCGGCAGCAGTTGACGGCCGCGCCGTTCAGCTTGGCGACGCGGGGGCTGAACGTGGATGCGAGCGGGAACGTCGGGATCGGGACGCCGACGCCGAACCGGCCGCTGCATGTGCAGGGGAACGGGGCGGTGATCGCGGTCGAGCGGAATGCGCCCGATGCGACATTGTCTCTCGCGCGGTTTGCCACTGGCGGCACGTTCACCACAGCCAACGAGTGGAAGCGATTCAACATTTCAACCACTGGCACCGGAACAAACGCGGGAAGCCTGAACTTCAACGACGATCAACGCAATACCGTCTCCGGCGGCCAACAGCTCACCCGGATGATGATCGACAGTGCCGGTCGGGTCGGAATCGGCACGACCACGCCGGGCGCGCTGCTCGAGGTCGCGTACACGCCGGGCGCGATCAACGACCCGGCCGCGCTGTTCCGCGTGGGCAACTGCGGCGTGCCGTGCGGCCAGGAAGATTGGCAGGAGGGCATCCGCCTGCTGAACGAGAATGGCAACGGACGAGTGGGCTTGGGCTTCCTCTCGGCGACCGGGGCGACGATCGACACGGTCCCGGACGCGTGGATCGGGACGGGTGACGGCTTTCTCGGCAACGGCTCGCACCTCTACATCGCGACCAAGAGCGGCGGAGCACTGACTACGCGGATGTTCGTCAATGGGAGCAACGGGAACGTCGGCATCGGCACCACGACCCCTGGGTCCAAGCTTTCGTTCGCCAACTTCGTCGGCACGAGCGTCCCGACCGTAACCCTCTTCGAGAACACCTCGGGCGGAGACCGTTATGGCCTGGGCATGGAGGCCGGAGCAATGAACTTCTGGGCCGGGGATGCCATCAAGGCCAAGGTGCGCAACGACGGTGTCTTTGAGGTCAAGACGCTTCAGATCAACGGCGGCTCGGACCTGGTCGAAGGGTTCGACTCGCCGGCGAAGGACATCGAGCCGGGGACGCTGATGGTGATCGATCCGGAGCATCCGGGGCAGCTCATGCCCAGCGCAAGCGCGTACGACACGCGGGTCGCGGGCGTGGTCTCCGGTGCGGGCGGCATCAATCCCGGCATCCACATGGGCCAGAGCGGGACGATTGATGGCAAGAACCCGATCGCCATGACCGGGCGCGTGTATGTGAAGTGCACGGCCGCGGGCGGGGCGATCCAGCCGGGCGATCTGCTCACGACCAGCGATGTTGCGGGGTATGCGATGAAGGCGTCGGATCGATCGCGGGCGCCCGGCGCGGTGATCGGGAAGGCGATGTCGTCGCTGGACAAGGACACCGGGCTGGTGCTCGTGCTCGTCAACCTGCAGTGAGCGTGCCGCGCGTTTGAACAGGAGAACCACCATGCGATGCACGAACTCATTGTTGAAGCGGGGCGCGAGTGTTCTGGCGGCGGGGATGATGCTGCTGCCTTCTGTCTGCCGCGCGGACGACCCGGCGGCGGACGTCCTGAGCGGTCCGGATCAGATGCCGGAGCGGACGGCAGCGACGCAAGGAATGCTGACTTTTGGCGGTCCGCAGTGGGCGGGAGGATTTCTGGATTACTCCAAGCCGATCGTGCCGACGGCGGATGCTCTGAACCAGCTGCCGTGGGTCATTCTCGGCGCGGGGGCGGGGGAGTCGCCGAGGGACCTGCGCGGATACCAGACTCGCGGGCAGCGGGTCGAGCTCAACTGGGGATTGCTCGATTCGCTCGACAACGACCTGCCGTTTCGCGCGGTGATGCCGCTGTTTGACGGCGAGCGCCGCGAGATGGTCTTCATCCGACCCGAAC
>DASZWV010000488.1:0-9607 GCA_035546115.1 Phycisphaerales bacterium | reverse complement strand
GGGATCGGCGCCCGCTGCGGCGCTCGCGGCCAGGCCTGTGGAGTCCAGGGCGCGGAGCAGGTCGATGGTCTCGTGCCGGACGCGCCAGGAGTGGGGAGGAATCGCGTCGGCGGCAGCGGGCGCATCGGCGAGGAGGCCGCCGAGGATCGGTGCGAAGCGGTAGGACACGGCCTCGGGCAGGCTCTCGCCCGTGCGGACGTCGGCCTCGAGCACGGGGCGATAGCCGGTCTCGACGAGCACGCTCCAGAGGAACTTGAGCATCGCGGCGGGGATGTCGGGGGCGGCCTGCATCAGGCGGAGGGACTCGACGGTGGCGTCGTAGAGGGGCGGGTGCGGGTCGTGGTCGTGGATGGCATGCCCGACCACATCGGCGATGAACAGGCCGGCGTTGTGGACCGGGAGGCTGGAACGCAGGGCGGGGAAGGTCTCGACGAGGTCCCACTCGGTGAGCAGGGCGAGCTCGGAGTGGGGGCGGACGATGACGCCGATGCGGGCGCGGGAGAGGGTCTCGAGGCCGCCGGAGTACGGGTGCGTGGACCGGCGCGAGCCCTTGGCGAGCACGCGCAGGAGGCCGTGGGCGCGGGAGAAGAGCAGGGCGGTCTGGCTGGTCTCGGACCAGTCCCACTGGCGGATGCAGATGGCCTCGTCGGCGACCGGGGGCATTGTGGGACAAGAGTAGAGAAGGCGTCGGGTCGTGGAGGCGTAGAGTGGGGAGCCGCAGAACATGTTCACCGTCGAGCCCAACGAGCACATCACCTTCGGCATCGCCTACCAGGATGAGCACCTGGCGGTGGTGGAGAAGCCCGCGCGCGTGCCGACGCAGCCGGGGAAGGGGCACCAGACCGACACGCTGTTGAACGGGCTGTTCGCCCGGTGGGGGAAGCAGCTGCAGAACCTGGGCGCCGCGCGGGACTTCGGGCTGCTGCACCGGTTGGACAAGGACACTTCCGGTCTCCTCATCGTCGGGCTGCGCGTGCCGGCGTACGACAAGCTGCGCGAGATGTTCGTGCAGCGCGCGGTGCGGAAGTTCTACTGGGCGGTGTGCGATGGGGCGCCCAAGGAGCCGTCGGGCGTGATCCGCATGCCGATCGAGGAGGGGCACGGCTCGGAGGGCAGGGGGCCGATGAAACTGGCGAAGATCGCCCGCGGCGGCGCTGGCAAGCCGGCGATCACGGCGTATCGCGTGCTGGAACAGTCGCCGCTGGCGTGCCTGGTCGAGGCTCGCCCGGTGACGGGGCGGCTGCACCAGATCCGGCTGCACATGGAGGCGATCGGCATCCCGGTGCTGGGCGATCGGTTCTATGGGCCGCGGCGGATCCACCATGTGTCGCCCCGGCTTGCGCTGCACTCGCACCGGGTCGCCTTCGAGCATCCGATCACGGGCGCGCCGGTGGATGTGCGGACGGATTGGCCGAGCGATCTGCGGCGAACGCTCAAGGGCGTGGGGCTGCACCGGCCGGGAACGGTGGGGGAGACGCCGCGGCCGGTGGTGGAAGACGTGGAGGGGGACTAACCGCGGACGGCGTCCATGAGCGCGGCGGCGATGCCGTCGGCGTGGAGGAAGCCGTCGTCGGTGAGGGTCCAGCGGGTGGGGGAGAGGGTGAGATTGCCGAGCTCGGACTGGGCGCGGGCGGTGCGATCGAGGCGGGCCGCGCTCACGGGGGAGAGCGATTGCAGTTCGGCGACGATTGGGGCGATTTCCAGGCCGGCCTCGAGGCGCAGGCCCATCATGATGCGCTCGCGGATGAGTCGGAGCGGGTCGGGTGGTTCGACCTCGGTGACGGGGGAAAGGCCGGTGGATTTGACGTAGTCGCCGAGTCGCGGGACGTTCTTGAAGCGCCAACTGGTGGGAGGTTCCGCAGCCCGCTTCTCCCTCCGGGGCTCCGGACTTCCGAGCTTGCGCTCGCGGCTTTGGGAGGGACTGAGCACGTGGCCGCTGGCGCTCGGGCCCGCAGCGAGCCAGGGAGCCTGGATCCAGTAGGCGATGTTGTGGCGGGATTCGTGGCCGGGGCGGGCGAAGTTGCTGACCTCGTAGCGTTCGAGGCCGGCGCCGCGGAGGGTTGAGAGCGTGTGGCGGAACATGTCGGCCTCGAGTTCCTCGGGGCAGGGCGTAAACTCGCCGAGTTTCAGGCGCCTGGTCATGGCCGTGTTGGGCTCGTAGGTGAGGGAGTAGCAGGAGAGATGGGTGGTGTTGAGGTCCAGTGCGCGCCGAAGGTCGGAATCCCACTCATCGAGCGTCTGGCCGGGGATGGCGAAGATGAGGTCGATGGACTGGCGCGGGATGCCGGCCCGGCGGGCGGACTCGACGGCGCGGGCGACGTTGTCGGGGTTGTGCCAGCGCTCGAGGGTCTTGAGGTGCCTGTCGATGAAGGACTGGGCGCCGATGCTGACGCGATTGACGCCGCCGGCGCGGAGCGTCGCGAGGAGGTCGGGGGTAGCGGATTCGGGGTTGCACTCGACGGTGAACTCCCCGCACTCGACGGGTCGCCATGGGTCGGCGTGCTCGGGCTGCCACTCGCGGCGGATGATCGAGAGATCGAAGAGATCCTCGAGCGCGCGGAGCAGGCGCTGCCAGAGGTCGATGCGGAGGAGGCTCGGGGTGCCGCCGCCGACGAAGACGGTTTGGAGCGGGCCGGCGTGCGGGGCGAGCACGCGAAGCTCATCGATCAGGCGATCGACGAACGCGCCCTGCTGGTCGCGGTTGTCCACGAAGGAGTAGAAGTCGCAGTAGTGGCACTTGTGGATGCAGAAGGGGGTGTGGATGTAGAGGTGCGGGATGTCGGACGTGGGATGTTGGATGTTGAGAAGCGGGTGGAGGGGAGGGGCGACAGGGTGGCGGGGTGACAGGGTGACAAGGGACGCCGCGATTGGCGGACGGATTTGCTTGTCCGGTTGCCTTTGAGTCACCGTGTCACCAAGTCACCTTGTCACCCGGTCGTCTCGCGGCGGCGCGCCGTGAGGCCTGATTCGCCGTACACTTCTGGAAAGCAGGGGTGTGAGTAAGGATAGGTCCCGCGTGAATGTCTCCCTGGTCATGGTCACCGCCGACGGCAAGACGCGCGAGCTTCCCGCGATGAGGCTGCCGATCCTCATCGGGCGAGCGCCCGAGTGCAAGCTGAGGATCCCCGTCGCGGCCGTGTCGCGCCAGCACTGCGAGCTGCTGGAGGAGGACGACGAGCTGATCGTCCGCGACATGAAGTCGAGCAACGGGACGTACGTGAACAAGGAGCGTGTGAAGTCTCGCGAGCTGATCCCGGGCGATCTGCTTTCGGTCGGCCCCGCTGTGCTCGTGGTCCGCATCGACGGGCATCCGAAGGCGATCGATCCGATCATCTCCTGGGCCAACGGCGCGGTCGGGCCGGGCGATGCGGAATCGCCCAAGGCCGGACCCGACGGCGTGCCGCACTGGACCAGCGCGACCGGCGGGGCGAAGACCGCGCCGATGGGTAAGCCGGCCAAGCCCGCGGCGAAGCCGGGAGCGAAGGACGATGAGGACCTCTCGAAGATCATCGCGGACCTGAGCGAGAGCGACTTCGACATCGACTTCGGCGAAGAGGATGAGCCGAAGAAGAAGTAGTGAAGGCGTGGAGGCGTGAAGAAAAAGAGCCGGGCGTTGCCCGGCTCCGTTGTTCGCGCGTTGCGTCGTGCGCTGCCGTGCCTATCGAACGATCAGAAGGCCGTGCGGGCCCTTGCCGACGCCGACGTAGAAGTCGGCTGGGAGGAGCGTCGGAGTCGCGTTGGAACTGGATATGCGCCAGAAGCCGACCTCGCCGTCCTTCGCATCCGGGTCGAAGGAGCGGAACTGGGTGACGCAGACGTAGCGGTTCTGGGCGTCGAAGCAGACGCCCTCGGGCATGGCGTTGATCGGGTACTCGCCGACATTGGTAAGCGTGCCGTCGCGGGCGAGCGAGACGAGCGAGATGGAGCCGCCGCGGTTCATGGAATCGCCGGACTCGCCGAGGCGCGGGTCGTTGTCGGGCAGATAGGAGTGGCGGAGGTTGCAGGTGGCGATCAGGTTGCCCTCGGAGTTGATGGCCAGGCCGATGGGGCTGATGCCGACGTGCACGGTGGAGACCACCGTGTGTCCGGCGAGCCCGCCCTCGGGCATCTCCGAACCGACGGGGCGATCGCCGAGACGGATGGAGATGAGCTGGCCCTCCGGCGCACCGACGTTGTACCCCTCGACATCCTTGCCCCACTGCACGTCGTTCACGATGAACGTGCGGCCGTCGGGGGTGAAGGCGCCGGAGAAAGGCGCCTTGCCGGCCTTCACCGGCTCGCCCCACGGGGCGAGGGCGAGTCCGTCCGGGGTCTTGTCGAAGTGGTAGAACATGACCTCGCCGCGGTCTTGCAGCGTGACGGCGAGGGCGGTGCCGCTGGGGTGCCAGGCGATGCTGGTGGGCTTGGCCTCGTCGTTGTCCAGGCCGAGGAGCGGCCAGACCGTCGGGTCGCCGGTGAACGCGCCGTCCTTGAAGTTCAGAAGGACGATCTGCTGGCGCGGCGTCTGGGTGACGACGGCGACGAGATCGCCGGTGGGATTGACGGCGACGGCGATCGGCTCGTCGCTCACCTCGGCGGTCGCGGCGATCGTCGGCTTGAGCGGCGAGGAGAGATCGACGGCGGTGACGCGCTTGCCCGGGGGCAGATCGGCGACGGTCTTGGCGTCGGGGCCGGCCGCGCCGCGGTACTCCACGACGAACGCGTACTTGCCGTCCTTGGTGACCGAGAGGCACGTGGGCGGGCAGAGCGCGGAGTTGGGAACGTCGATCTGGGCGAACTGCGTGTTGGGCTCGGTGATGGGGAGCGAGACGACGGTAAGGGCGTCGCGGGCGGAGTCGTCGCGCTGGCCGAGCTCGCTGTTGGCGAGGGTGGAAGCGCTGATATCGGCGTCGTTGACGGTGAGGATGTAGCGTCCCGCGACATCGCCGGGGCGTCCGGGGCCGTGGGAGCCGCACCCGGCGAGCATGGCGGCCATGGCCGCGGCGAGCGTCAGGGAGGAGATGCGGGCGGGGTGGAAACGGCGCTTCATCCGGGTGCGCATGGAAGAGGTCTCCGGAAGTGGGCTCGGCGCACGACGGCACGAACGCCACGAGGTGGGACGTTGGCCTCCATGCCGGGTGCGACGGCCGTCCATGGCCGACGAATCGGGGGCCCATGCTATCAGGCTTGGGGGCCGAGGGGGACGGTCGCGCCGGGGGGAGTTTTCAAGGGTGAAGCCGGGCCCGCGGCGGCGAGTGTTTCCAGCGCGCCCGCGAGGTCCGCGGGGATCGGCGATCGGAACGCCATCTCGCGCCCGTCGGCGGGGTGTCGGAAGCGCAGCGTGGCGGCGTGCAGGGCGACGCGGGGGAACAGGTCGGTGCGCTTGCCGCCGTACATGTCGTCGCCGGCGATGGGGAATCCCCGGTGGGAGAGATGGACGCGGATCTGGTGGGTGCGCCCGGTCTTGAGCTCGAGTTCGACGAGGGAGAACTGGGTGGCGCGGGCATCCTGCCCGTGGGCTTTGGCTTTCGGATCAGCGTCGAGGGCAGTATGCCCGTGCCACGCGCCGAAGTGCCGGCGCACGCGGGCGATCGTGAGGGCGGGCTTGCCGAGGACGTCGTGGCGGACGACGTACTTCTCGCGCAGGCCGCGCTCCTTGGAGGGGTGCGGGCCGAGCGGGAGGTCGATCGTGTCGATCTCGGGCTCGAAGAGGCCGTGGACGATGGCGAGGTATCGCTTGTCGACGGTGCGCTTCTCGAACTGGGAGCCGAGTCGCCAGTGGGCCTCATCGGACTTGGCGAAGACGATGAGGCCGGAGGTCTGGCGGTCGAGGCGGTGCACGACGCCGGGGCGGGCGAACTCCTTGCCGACGCCGGAGAGCGCGCCGGAGCCGGAATGCTGGAAGTGCCAGGCGAGGGCGTTGAGCATGGTGCCCTTGTTGTGGGCGCGCGCGGGGTGGACGATGATGTCGGGCGACTTGTCGATGACGATGAGATGGTCGTCCTCGAAGACGACGTTGAGCGGGATGTCCTCGGGCTGGATCTCGGTCGGCGGCGGGGGAGGGACGTAGACCTCGACGCGGTCGCCGGCGCGGAGGCGCGTGGAGGCCTTGGGCGGCTTGGCGTTGACGGTGACGCCGCCCTCATCGATGAGCCGCTGGAGTTGGGTGCGGCTCATGAAGGTGATGCGGTCGGTCAGGTACTTGTCGAGGCGCTTGTCGAGGTCGCGCTGGAGGACGAAGACGACACGATTCGGTGCGTCGTCGTCGACGGCCCCGCCGGGGGCGATCTGTTGATCGGCATCGTGGGTTTCGAGGATGGGGCGGCCGGCGTCGTCGAACTCTTCCGGTGCGCTGGAAGCCGCCTGGATCCGCTTGAGCAGCGCATCGGGATCGACCTTGCCGCCGTGCTGGACGACGTTCGTGGAGCGCGGCGTGTCCGCGCCGCTCCGGGCCGGGCGGCCGGTCCAGCCGTGGCCGGGCTGGGGGGGAGGCTGCGGACTGTTCACGGGATCACGGGTTGCCGGGCTTGGCCGGCTCGGCGGGCTTTGCGGGCTCGGCGGGCTTGGATGGAGCGGGCGTGGGCGAGGTGACCGGGGGCAGCGGGGGAGCGCCCGTCGGCGGAGCGATCGGGGTCAGCGTGCCGCCGCCGGGGATCTGGATGACGCCCGGCTGGCCGGGCGTCGCGCCGGGGCTGCCGAGATTGATCGTCTCGCCCGTGGCCGTCTTGCCGGTGATGCCCTGGATGACTGTCTCCGGCTTCGCCACCGCGCCGGGAAGATCCGCGGCGGCGTAGAGCTTGATGGGAGCCTTGAGCGAGTCGAGCGTGTCGATGCGCTTCTGGAGAATCGGGACCAGGGCATCGATCTTCTGCGACTTGGCCTTGGCGACGGCCTGCTGGTAGAAGTCCTTGGCCTTGTCGAGTTCGCCGCGGTCTTCGGCGATGGAGGCGAGGCCGGTGAGGGCGCCGATGGCGGAGTCGGTCTGGCCGAACGAGTCGTTGGTCATGGCGAGGGCGGCCTTGAACTGCTCCTCGGCCTTGCCGAGCTCGGCCTTCTTCTGCTCGTCGGTGAGGAAGGACTTGCCCTCGGGGAGCTTGTTGTCCTTGTCGAGCTTCTCGCCGATGGGCACGCCGGTGCGGGCGGCCTCCATGTGGATCTCGGCGGCGAAGATGTGGGCCTCGATGGGCACGGCCGTGGACTTGCCGTGGTCGCCGGCGACGCGCTCGAGCTGGGTCGGGTTGCCCGAGACGGCCGCGGTGTCGAGGTCGGCGTAGGCCGCATCGTTGCGCTCGTCGGCCTTGCGGGTGTACCAGTTGTACGCGGCGTAGCCGCCGGCGATGAGGGCGAGTCCCAGCACAAGTGGGAAGCCCCACTTTTCCATCATCTCGATGAACTCTCGATTCAGGCCCGACTCATCGCGGCCTGCTCCCTCCTTGATCTGCTTGTGCCGTTCTTCCATCGCCATGGTGATGCCTCGTTGGGTGCGGAACCGGGAACCGGGATGGTATGTCGGCGCGCGGTGGGGCCGCCATCAGGCGGGGGATGTCCCCGTGGGCCAGAATCGCCACGCACGCGGGTCCGATCGGAGGGCGGGCGGAACGAGCCGGTCGCGGATGGCCCGCGTGAGGGCCTCGAGGCCCGTTTTCTCGCGGACGCTGATGAGGATCTCGGAACCCTCCGGCGGCGGCCCGAGGTCGGATCGCAGGCCGATGCGGAGATGGGGAGCGGCGGATGGCGGATCGAGGTAGCGCGTGCCCGCATCGGCGCACAGGAGGATGAGGTCGGCGTGCTCGGTGAGGCGAAGGGCGATGGCCTGGGCCTCGTGGTCGAGCGCGGCGTGCTCATCGGTGCCGCGGGTGGGGCCGATGCCGGGTGTGTCGAGGTAGCGGACGACCAGGCCCGCGAGGTCGAGTGTGACGCCGACGTGGTCGCGGGTGGTGCCGGGGACATCGGCGACGATCGCGACGGAGCGGCCGGCGAGGGCGTTGATGAGGCTCGACTTGCCGATGTTCGGCGCGCCGAGGGCGACGATGAGCGGCGGATCGATCAGGCGGTTGAGCGTGCGGGAGGCCTCGTCGGGGAGCACGAGCGAGGGATCACGCTCGGCGAGGGCCCAGCGGCGGGGCTGGTCGAGGAGGAGGTCGATCGCGAGCGGGCTCTCGGCGCGGGCGAGGGCGTCGAGCATGCGGGCCTCGATCTCGGTGCGGGCCTCGGGGTACTTCTCGCGCGGCGAGGCGTGGTCGCTCCGGGTGATTCCGGCGGCCTCGAGCGCGGCCACGATCTTCGCCATCACCGCCGGCCCCGCGTGCGGGAAGATCATCGCTGAATCCGCGGCGATGCGGGCGAGGACGACCGTGTCGATGCCGAGCAGATCGCGGAGGCCGGTGCGACCGATCGCCACCTCGCGCACGCGAAGGCGCTCGAGCGCCCCCGCGACATCGCCGCCCATGGTGATGATGCCGATCGCCCCGGCCGCGCCCGCGGCCGTTGACGGTGGGGGGGAGCTGATGCGGAACCACGCGGGCACGGCTCAGCGGTCCTCTTCCGCCCCGTCGGACTCGGCGAGCCGGTCGAGCCGCTTGACGGCCTCGAGCATGCCGATGAGCGTGAGGTCGGGGACGACGGCCTCGACGAGCGGGTCGTTCTCGAAGAGCAGCGGGGCGTCGCCGCCGGTGGCGATGATGCGCGGGTAGGCGCCGTAGAACTCGGCGTAGCGGTCGATGAGGTCGTGGGCGAGGCCGCGGATCGCGCCGGCGACGCCGCGGGCGATGGCCTCGCGGGTGTCGCGGCCGAAGGGGGGGCGCTTGTCGGGGGCGTCGGGGTCGCTCGCGGGCAGGAGGTCGCGCGAGATGGCGACCAGGGGGAGCGCGCTGGTCTGCTCGTGCAGCGAGCGGAGCATCATCTGCACGCCGGGGGCGATGACGCCGCCGTGGAAGACGCCCTCGCCGTCCACGAAGTCCACGGTCACGGCGGTCCCGGCGTCGATGACCACGCAGGCCTGCTCGGAGCGGGCGAACGCGCCGAGGGCATCGAGCAGGCGGTCCTGGCCGAGGGTCCTGGCGGCTTGCTCATCGAGGGTGTGCGCCACGGGGATGGCCAGGTCGCGGCCGAAGCGGAGCACGCGGATCGACCGCCCCGTGGCCGCGAGCTCGGCCTCGATGCGGTCGCAGATGCGCTCGTTGACGCTGGCGATGACGGCGGTCTTGCCGGCGGCGGCGATGGCCCGGGCGACGGCGGCGGGGTCGTCATTGGAGAGGACCTGCGAGGGATCGAGCCCATCGTCGCGGACCGTGGCCAGGCGCGTGCGGGTGTTGCCGATGGAGACGAGGACCAGGTCGTCGTGCATGGGCGAGGGTAGGGATGAACAGGCCCGAGCCGAAACCCACCACAAAGACACAGAGGCACAGAGAAGAAGAGGATGGGGGAAGAAGACAACAGCCCGGGCGCGCGCCCGGGCTGCTGGCTGTGAACACACGAACAGCGACTCTCTCCGTGCCTCCGTGTCTCCGTGGCTCGATCACGCCGCCATCTTCAGCTGGGCGCTGGTGAACTGGGCGCCGCCGGTCGAATCCACGCCGAACTGCACGGTCACGGCGTCGCTGGCATCGCCGACCCGCGTGCCGCGGAA
>DASZWV010000487.1:0-4633 GCA_035546115.1 Phycisphaerales bacterium | reverse complement strand
TCGGCGGCGTGCCCGAAGTCGTGATGCCCGCCTGCGAAGCTCGCCCCATCCTAAAGGGCCAAACAGCGATCGTCACGGGCGCCTCTTCCGGCATCGGCCGTGGCATCGCCACAGCGCTCTGCGCCGCCGGGGCCAACGTGTTGATCAACTACATCGGCCCCGACGAGCCGGCTCATGGCGCAGCCCACGAGGCCACCCACTGCGGCTGCGCGCATCGTGGCAAGGCCGTCTGCGTCAAGGCCGACGTTTCCGACGAGGCGCAAGTCTCCGCCATGTTCGCTCGGGCCATCGACCAGTTCGGCACCGTGGACATTCTCATCAACAACGCCGGCCTCCAACAGGATGCGGCGATCGAGAAGATGACCCTGGCCCAGTGGCGCAAGGTCATCGACGTCAACCTTACCGGCCAGTTTCTCTGCGCCCGCGAGGCGGTGCGCGAGTTCAAACGCCGCGGCGTACAACCCGAGGTTTCCTGCGCCGCCGGCAAGATCGTCTGCGTCTCCAGCGTCCACGAGGTCATCCCCTGGGCGGGGCACGTGAACTACGCGGCCAGCAAGGGCGGCGTCATGCTGATGATGAAGAGCATCGCCCAGGAGGTCGCCCCGTGGCGCATCCGCGTGAACTCCATCTGCCCGGGCGCGATCCGAACGCCCATCAATCGGCCCGCCTGGGAAACGCCCGAGGCCTACAACGACCTGCTCAAGCTCATTCCGTACAAGCGCATCGGCGAGCCCGAGGACATCGCCCGCCTCGCCGTCTGGCTCTGCTCCGATGAGGCCGACTACATCACCGGCGCGAGCCTCTTCGTGGACGGCGGCATGACGCTCTACCCCGGCTTCGAGGCGGGCGGCTGAGCCATGCTCGACGCTCTGAGGGCGCACTGGCCGGAGTATCTCATCGAGGGCACGCTCCTCGGCCTCTTCATGATCGCCGCGTGCATCGCCGTCGTCGTCGTGCAGCATCCGCGTTCGCCGGTGGCCCGAGCCATGACGTCCCCGCACCGGCAGCGCGTGCTGATCGGCGTCCTCATGGGCCTCACGGCCGTCGCCCTTATCTATTCCCCCTGGGGCGGCCGGTCCGGGGCGCACATGAACCCCGGCATCACGCTGGCTTTTCTTGCCCTCGGCAAGGTCGGCCCGTGGGACGCCGTCTTCTACATCCTCTCACAGTTCATCGGCGGACTTGCCGGCGTCGCCCTGGCCCGGGCGGTCCTCGGTCGCCTCGTCGCGCACGAGACGGTCAACTACGCCGCCACGCTCCCTGGCCCCCACGGACTCGCCCTCGCCTGGTCCGCCGAGTTCCTCATCGCGGCCGGCATGATGGCCATGGTGCTCGTCAGCACCAACCACGCAAGCACCGCGCCCTACACCGGCATCCTCGCCGGCCTCCTCGTCGCAATGTACATCGCCATCGAAGCCCCCATTTCCGGCATGAGCATGAACCCCGCCCGCACGCTCGGCTCCGCGATCCCCGCGCGGGCGTTCCGCGGCCTGTGGATCTATTTCACAGCCCCACCACTCGGCATGCTCTGCGCCGCGGGCCTGTACGCCGCCACCAGCGGACCCGTGTACTGCTGCAAGATGCACCACGACGACGGTCCCTGCATCTTCCACTGCGACATCCAGCGCATGCCCGGCAGACACCCGAATCTTCCGCCGCCGCGCGGCATCGAACATGCCGCCTCGACACCCTGACGCCTCGATCCCCTCCTCATGGACCACTACGACATCATCCTCATCGGCACCGGCGCGGGCGGCGGCACCATCGCCCCGCAACTCGCCGCCACGGGCAAACGCGTGCTCATCCTCGAGCGTGGCGACTTCCTCCCGCGCGAGCGCGAGAACTGGGACACCAGGGCCGTCTTCGACGAAAAACGCTACCTCGCGAGCGAAACCTGGTACGACAAGCACGACCAGCCCTTCTCCCCGTACACGCACTACTGGGTGGGCGGAAACACGAAGGTCTACGGCGCCGCCCTCCTCCGCATGCGCGAGCATGACTTCGGCGAGGTGCGCCATTTCGGCGGCATCTCCCCCGCGTGGCCCATCACCTACGACGACCTCGAGCCCTACTACATCCGCGCCGAGCGGATGTACACCGTGCACGGCCAGCGCGGCCTGGACCCCTGCGATCCGCCCGCTTCCGCGCCATACCCGCATCCGCCGCTGGGCCCCGAGCCGCGCATCCGCGAGCTCTTCAACGATCTCACCACGCTCGGCCACCGCCCGTTCCCGATCCCGCTCGGCGTTCGCCTCAACGAGCGCGACCCCGCGGCCGCGCCGTACCGCCCCAGCAGCTTCGACGGCTACCCGGACCTCACCGAGATCGAGTCCGACTCGCACGTGGTCGGCATCAAGCAGGTTCTTGGCCGCGACAACGTGACCCTGCTGACACGCGCGTACGTCGAGCGCCTGACCACCGACCGCACGGGCGGCGAAGTCCGCGAGGTCGTCGTCCAGCGCGATGGGCGGCGCCTCGTATTTCGCGCCGATCTGGTCGTGCTCGCCTGCGGGGCGATCAACTCCGCCGCGCTCCTGCTCCGCTCCGCCAACGACAAGCACCCGGCGGGCCTCGCCAACTCTTCCGGCCAGGTCGGTCGCAACTACATGACCCACCAGAACGGCTGCCTTGTCGCCGTGATGAGCACCGACAACCCCTCGCAGTTCCAGAAGCACTTCGGCCTCACCGAGTTCTACCGCGCCGGCGGCGTTTCCGGCTCCCCCTTCCCCCTTGGCACAATCCAGCTTATGGGCAAGCCCGATCGCGGCACCCTCGAATGGCTCCGCGGCGACAAGCTCCCGCGCGTGCTCATCGAGGACGTCCAGCGCCGCACCATCGACTTCTTCCTCACCGCCGAGGATCTTCCGGATCCGGACAATCGCATCACGCTCCGTCCCGACGGCTCGATCAAGGTCGCCTACACCCCCAACAACACGGAGGCGTACGTCCAGCTCCAGCTCCGGCTCGAGCGCATGCTCACCGAGGCCGAGGCTTTGCGCGGGCGCCCCGCGCCCGTCTTCTGCGCTTCCAGGCTCGGCGTGTCCGGAGTCAGCCACCAGAACGGCACGCTGCGTTTCGGCGCTGATCCCCGCACAAGCGTGCTCGACGTCAACTGCAAAACGCACGACCTCGACAACCTGTACGTCGTCGACGCCTCATTCTTCCCCTCCTCCAGCGCCGTCAACCCATCGCTGACCATCATGGCAAACGCTCTCCGCGTCGGAGATCACCTGCTGCAACGCCTCGGCGAGACCGTGACGAGTGCACCAATAGAAACGGGGGCGGCTCGATGATCCCTGCGCCGCGAACGATCTGGACCTGGGCCTGCGTGGGCGTCTGCTCCGCGATGCTTGGCGGCACGCTCCTCGCCGGCGGCGCGGCCACGGCCGTCACCCACGACCGCGACGAACGCGCCGTCCCCGCCCAGCCACGCCAACCCGGGGCCCTTGTTCGATCAGTCTTCCGCATCGGCATGACCGTCGCCGATCTCGACCGCTCCATCCAGTTCTACACCACCGTTCTGGGCTTTGAGCGGACCTCCGAATCCGAATCCTCGGGCCAAGCCCTCGAGCACCTCACGGGCGTGTTCGGGGCCCACACCGTCTCCGCCCGACTCCGTCTCGGCACGGAAGAGATCGAACTCACACAGTACCTCGCGCCCGAGGGTCGCCCGATCCCCGCCGACTCGCGCAGCAACGACCGCTGGTTCCAGCACATCGCCATCGCCGTGAGCGACATGGATCGCGCCTACGCGCATCTCCGCGCGCACAAGGTCCGACATGCATCCTCCGGGCCGCAAACCCTCCCGCAGTCGCTCCCCAACGCCGCGGGCATCAGCGCGTTCTACTTCAAGGACCCCGATGGCCACGTCCTCGAGGTCATCCACTTCCCGCCGGGCAAGGGCGGTTCGCGCTGGCAGGTCCCATCGGGCTCCGACAAGCTCTTCCTCGGAATCGACCACACCGCGATCGCCGTCGCCGATACCGACGCCAGCCTCCGCTTCTACCAGGATACGCTCGGCCTTCACATCGCCAGCGGCAGCGAGAACTACGGAGTCGAGCAGGAGCATCTGAACAACGTCTTCGGCGCACGCCTGCGGATCACCACGCTCCGCGCCGCCACCGGACCCGGCGTCGAGCTCCTCGAGTACCTCGCCCCCGCCGGCGGTCGCCCATACCCCGCGGACTCGCGCGCCAGCGACCTGTGGCACTGGCAAACCATGGTCATTTGCGACAACGCCGCGGCCTGCGAAAAGGCCCTGCGCGGCGCCCGCGCAACCTGGGTCTCGCCCGGCATCGTCACCGGCCCCGACTTGCCCCCATCCCTGATGGTCCGCGATCCCGACGGGCACGCCCTCCTCATAACGACCACCACACAGGCCGCCTCACGATGAACCCCAGGTACCTCGGCATCATCTCATGGCTGCTGCAGCTCCTCGCCGCGGCCATCCTGTTGCAGACTCTTTTCTTCAAGTTCACCGGCGCAGAGGAATCCCGCTACATCTTCACCAAGCTTGGTGCGGAGCCGTGGGGCCGCTGGGGCTCGGGCATCGTTGAGCTCATTGCCGCGGCGCTCCTGCTGCACCCGCGAACCGCCGCCATCGGCGCCGCCATGTCTCTCGGCGTCATCGGCG
>DASZWV010000486.1:0-8589 GCA_035546115.1 Phycisphaerales bacterium | reverse complement strand
GTCGCTATCATCGACGAGCAACACCGGTTTGGCGTGCACCAGCGAGCCACGCTGCGGTCCAAAGGCGGTTTCACCACTGAGAGCACCGAGAACACTGAGAAAGGCATAAATCAGGACCTTCTGCCTCAAACCCAATCTTTCTCGCGTTCCTCAGTGTCCTCTGTGCCCTCAGTGGTGAACTCCGACCCGAAGCCAATGGCGCCGCACATCCTCGTCATGACCGCCACGCCCATCCCGCGCACGCTCGCGCTCACGCTGCTGGGCGATCTTGACATCTCCACGATCGACGAGCTCCCGCCGGGTCGCATCCCCATCGCGACGCGCATCGTCTCCCCCGACCGCTCCGGCGAGGTCTACCGCTACATCCGCGAGCGGCTCGACGCCGGCGAGCAGGCGTACATCGTCGTGCCGCTCATCGACTCCGGCGCATCGACCGCCGGCCAAGGCGGCGATGAGGACCTGAACGATCTTCGCACGGTCATGGCCCGCCTCGAGGCCCACGAGTTCGCGGGCAAGAGACTGGCCGCGCTCCACGGCCGCCTCAAGCGCGACACCCGCGAGGCCGTCATGGCCCGCTTCCGCGCCGGCCAGATCGACGCGCTCATCGCCACCACCATCATCGAGGTCGGCGTCGATGTCCCCAACGCCAACATGATGGTCGTCGAGCACGCCGACCGCTTCGGCCTCGCCCAGCTCCACCAGCTCCGCGGGCGCATCGGGCGCGGCCAGCGCACGCACCAGGCCTTGCCGCCCCCACCGCCCTTGTGCGTCCTTCTCGGCCAGCCGCTGACGCCCGAGGCCGAGGAGCGCCTCAAGGCCATGGCCGCCACCACCGACGGCTTCGAGCTCGCCGAGGTCGATCTCAAGCTGCGCGGCCCGGGGGAGGTCTTCGGCATGCGCCAGGCCGGCGCGCCGCCGTTCAAGGTCGCCGACCTCATGCGCGACCGCGACCTGCTCGCCCTCGCTCGGCGCGATGCGATCGACTGGATCCGGCGCTCACCAACGCTGCACGGGCCGGGCGAGGACCTGCTCCGCAGGCGCCTGCTCAAACTCCACGGCCAGTGGCTCGGCCTCGCGGACGTCGGCTGATTGCCTTGAAGGTTCGACGCAACGCCCTACGCCTTGCCCACGCCTTCCTTTACCGCCGCCACCTGGTCTTCCGCCCGCGTCATCTGGCGTTCGAGCATCTGCCAATACCGCCCGTGGTGGGCGATGAGCTCCGCGTGCGAGCCGCGCTCGATGACCCTCCCGTGGTCGATCACCACGATCATGTCCGCGTGGCGGATCGTGCTCAATCGGTGCGCGATGACGAACGACGTCGGCGCCGTGCCGCTCTCTCCGCCGCGCATGAGCGTGCGGAGCGACTCCTGGATCAGGTGCTCGCTCTCGGAATCGAGATTGCTCGTTGCCTCATCGAGGATGAGAATCCGCGGCCTCGCGAGGATCGCCCGCGCAATCGCGAGCCGCTGCTTCTGGCCCCCCGAGAGACGCACGCCGCGCTCGCCGATGAGCGTGTCGTAGCCGCGCTCGAGCTTTTCGATGAAGCCGTCGGCATTGGCCGCCTTCGCGGCGGCGCGGATCTCTGCCATTCCCACGCCGCGGCGTGCGTAGCCGATGTTCTCTCGCACCGAGCCGTCGAAGAGGAACACGTCCTGCTCGACGATGCCCAGCAGCGAGCGGTATTCATCCACCTGGATCTCGCGGATGTCGCGCCCATCAAGGGCGATGCGTCCCTCGGTGGGGTCATAGAACCGCGCGACGAGATTGCACAGCGTGGTTTTCCCGGCTCCCGACGGCCCGACCAGCGCCACCGTGTTTCCTGCCGGAACATCGAGGTTGATCTCGCGCAGCACCCACTCCTGGCTCTTTGGGTACTTGAAGCGCAGGTTCTCGATGGTGATGCGACCGGCCAGGGGGAATGCACGATGTACGATGTCGGATGTGCGAGGCGCCGAATCGGCCCCGCCCGGACCCAGGGCCGCAGTTCCCGCATCGGAAACGCCAGATCGTCCCCCAAACTCCTCCGGCTCCGCGAGCAGATCCAGCACCCGGTCCAGGCTGGCCAGCTGCGCCTGAATCCCCGTCGCGCTCGCGCTCAGGCTCTCCAAGGGCCCCAACAGCATGATGAGGTAGGTCGAGAGCATCATCATGTCGCCGAGCGTCATGTTCCCGTGCCACACGCGGTTGCCGCAGTAGATGAGCATCCCCACCGAGCCCAGCGGCAGCAGGAACTGCCACGTGATCTCGATCCCCCGGCTCCACCACCACGCCAGCACCTCCTCGCGGGCCATCAGGTGGTTGTTGCGGATGAACCGCGCCGCTTCGGCCCGCTCGCGCACAAAGCCCCGCACGACCCGCATGCCCCCGAACGCCTCCGTCGCGTGCGCATCGATCATCGTCCGCGTGTTGCGCACCTCGCGGAACAGCGGCCGGATCCGCCCGATCCACGCCCGCTGCGTGAAATACGCCGCGGGAATCAGGGCGATCGCCCCGAGCAGCAGCCGCCAATCCCACACGGCGATCACGATCAGGGTCCCCACGAGCTGCACGACCGCCCGCCAGGGGTTGTACATCATGCTGAACAGCAGGTCCGCGGCCTGCCCGGCGTCCTCGCGCAGGATGCTCGCCGCGCCCCCGCTCTTGAGCTCGTACACCCGGTGCAGCGGAAGCCGCACGGTGTGGTTGAAGACCCGCCGGCGCACCGACGCCCGCATCAGCTGCGTCATCCGCGTCATCTGATAACGGCCCCAGATCCCGGTCCCGATCGCGATCATCGTCAACACCATCAGCGCGGCCCCGAGCAGCAACAGGCGGCGCATCGCATCCGCCTGGCGCACCCAATCCGGCACCCACGCCGGCATCGGCCTGGGCGGCACCGTCAGGATGTAGTCGATGGCGATCTTCGTGCTCGCCGGCGCGGCCAGAGCGACGAGGGCCGCGATCGTCACCGTGCCCACGCACGCCACAACCGTCAGTCGATGCCCCTCGATCATCCCCCAGAACTCACGCAGCAGCACCCAGAACGAGCGCGATCGCTTCACCCGGCGCGGCGAGTTGGGATCGTCGTCCGCGAGCGGCCGGCCGCGGGGTCCCGTGCCCTCCTTGCCGAGCCGTTCCGCCTTCGCGCTCTTCTTCGCGAGCGCATCCTGCCCGCGCCGGCGCAGGTACGCGCGGTACCGTGCCTTGCTCGAATACCCGATGTCGGTCTCCGCCCGCTCGCCGCGCAAGTGCTCCCCGGCCCCATCCTGCGCTTGACCCCGCCCCACAACGCCATTCCTTTCGGCTGCCATTGGTGAATGCTACGAGGCTGACCCTGCTCCTCCTATGGTCAGCGCCGTGCATACCGCCGAGCCATCGGACTCCCCGATTCGCCACTCCTACTTCCGCGCCGTCTACTCGACGACGGTCCACGACCGCCCCATCGAGTTCACCTTCGCCCCGCACCGCTTCGCCGCGGCCTCAGCGCTCCCCGAGATCGCGCCGACCTGGGCGATCATCACCGCCCGCAACCCCATGTCGCGCCGCCTCGACGAAACGACAAACCAGCGGCGCGACGCAGCGCTTATGGCGGAAATCCACCGCCGCGCCCTGGACTCGCATCCCTCCACCAACCGAGCGCCCGACGGCGGGTGGCTGGAGCCCGGACGCATCATCCTGGATTGCACCCGCGAGGACGCTTTAGACCTCGCCCGCGTCTTTGCCCAGCGGGCCATCATCTGGTCGGAGCGCGCCCACGTCGGCTTGCTCGAAACCCAGAGCGAATCCTGGGTCGTCCGGCCGGCGATCCGGTCGTAGGCCGTTCGCATGCCGCTTCCGCACGGCGCGGGCTTGGTAGACTGCTCCGGTCGAATTCCGCAAGCCGGGAAGGGGGGCAGGTCGATCACCGACCCCAACTCAAGGAGGCGGATCATGGCCGAACAGAAGAAGCCGGAATCCCACGCTGCGTTCTTCATCATCATGGCGTGCCTCGCCGTCGCGATCGCCGGCGGGGGCTATTGGTGGTTCTCGAGCAACTCGCTCGAGGCCGAGAAGGCCGCCACCGCCCAGGCCAACCTGCCCACGCACCCGCCGAAGGACGTGAAGAAGACCACCGACGCCGCGCCCGTTCCAAACGAAAATCGGTGAGTCCGTCGGGCGACCGGTCCGGTGGTGCTATCCCGCCCGCGGCTCGCTCGCCACATCCCCCGCCGGGGCCTCGTGCACGAGCTCGTGGTCGCCCTCGGCGCTGACGGCAAAGCCCCACCCGCCGCCGCCGTCGCACGTCTTGACGAGCAGCGCATTGCGCCCCTCGAGCAGCCGCACGCGCACGGAGGGTTCGGGCGATCCATGCTCGCTGTGATCGTCGAGCGTGATGATCCGCTCGCCGTTGAGCCACGCCACGAGCTTGTCGCCGCACTCGAAGTGCAGAACGATCTCCTGCGAGCGAGTCGCGAGGATGGTCGTGGCGGCGTACCCAAGCCCGCCACGGGCGCCGAACGAGTCCCGCAGGTCCACCTCCCACTTCGCGCCCTTGACGGCCTGCTTCCAGGCAACCTTGGCGCCGTCCCGCCCGTCGAACGTCTCCCCGCGCCGAGGTTCCCGCGCCGGCTCGCGTTCCGGCCCAAACGGCGTATCGACGATCGAGTTCCGCCAATCCCAGGGAAACGGCCCCACCACGAGGAACTCCGAGAGCGGCGCGAGCGCCGTCCCGCAGGTCGCCTCCACCCGCATCGGCGCGCCGTCCATCGTAAACCTGAACCTCGCGATGCGTGACGCCCGCAGCCCGATCCGCGGGCTCGGCATCGGCGAGTTCGGCAGCCCGATCACCCCGGCGCGCGAACCGCCGTTCGATCCCGCCAGCGCGATCCGGCCCACCGCCACGGCCGTCTCGCCGGTCCCCAGCCGATCCACGATCTCCGCGCTGACGGCCGGTTCGTCGATCCAGCCGAAGGTGTCCAGCAGCCTCGCCGAGTCCGATTCCGCCACCGCCCCGATCCCCGCGCCGATCTCGAGCAGTCGCCCGCGAAGTTCCTCCCTCGCGATTCCGGAGTCGCTCCGGCATGCCGCGACAAGGCTCTCGCGCATGTGCACGCCCCCAAGATCGCCAGCGCCCACGCCGAGAGCCGCGCCAAGGCACTCCGTCCGCACCCGATGGGCCACCAGTCGCGGATCCATCGGCTCGAAGTCCACCTCCATGCGCACCGCTGTTCGAATGTCCGCATCCCGCGTACGAACGACCACGCTTCGGCATCCCCCGAGTCCATCCTCCAGGCACTCAGACTCGTGCGCCCCGCGCGCCGCGTACAACTGATGCACCGCGCCGATCCGCAGCTCGATCGCACGACTGGTCGGCTGCCCGGCGAACGATCCCCGCGTGGGCCCGATCGTCGCCTCCAGTGTGACCACCGCTCGCCCATCCCGCTCGCCACGCTTCCACACCGCCCGCAAGGGCGTGCGCGCCCACTCGCCCCGCTCGTGCCCAAGCCCGATCCCGTCGTCCTCGTACAACTCACTCTCGCGCACCTCCCCATCCGCGCCCGCGAACGCCGCGAGCACGATCGTCTCCAGCGGCTCGGTCGCCATCCGATGCGTCACCGGCCGCATCGGCAAAAGCGTCCCCGCACGCACGAACACCGGCACATGATCAATATCCGCGGCCACGATCGCCTCGTCCCCGGCCTCGAACCGCTCTCCCGTCTCCAGATCGTGCCATCCCGACGGCCCGGGCGGGAACCACACGTGCCGCGACCCCACGCACCGCTCGCCCACTCCCGGCGAGACGACCGGCGAGCAGAGCAGATCCCCGCCGAGCATGTACTGCCCCGGCACGCGGTACGCCCGCTCCCGCCGCGGCCATCCGAGATACATGGGCCGCAGCAGGGGCAGTGCATCCTCGTGGCACGCCCGGACGCTCGTGTAGAGGTAGGGCATCAGGCGTGCCCGCAGCTCGTAGGCCCTGCGCATCGACGTGCAGAACGGCTCGCGGTATGTCCACGGCCTCCGGTCCAGCGAGTCCGAGCGCGCCGAGTGCATCCGCAGCGCCGCCGAGAGCGCGCCGAACTGCACCCAGCGCGTCGTCGCCTCTTCCAGACGCGGCCCGAAATGCCCTCCGATGTCGTGCGACCAGAAGAAGCACCCGACGTTCCCAGCGGTCGCCGTGAAGGGCACCTGGAACGCGAGCATCCTCCAACCGGTGTGCGCATCGCCCGAGAAGTGGATCGGGTGGCGATGATCTCCCCATCCGCCCGTCGCCGGATGCCCCCACTCCGTCCCCGCATCGGGCTCGCCGCCGGATTCGCCGCCGGCCCAGCGCGAGAACGATGCACCGCGGATCCCGGCATCGTTCGCCCACGAGCCCCGGCGCGTGTGCTCGAAATACAGATGATTCAGCCACCGCAGGTTCGTGAGCTCCGGGATCGACCGGACGTACTTCTCCTGCTGCCAGTCCAGCCACCAGAAGTCCACGCCCGCCCGCTCGAGGGGCCCGTGCACGACGTCGAACAGCGCCCGCATGTACGCCCGATCTCCCGCCTCGAAGGGCACGGTCGATCCGTTCGGCTCCTGCCCGAGCGCGTGCATGAACGGCGCGTATTGATCCTCGTGCGGGTCCACGCCGTCGGCCGGGTGCAGGTTGAGCGTCACCGCGAGTCCGCGCGCGTGCAGCCAGTGCAGCAGGTCCTCCGCATCCGGCAGCAGGCCGCGGTTCCAGCTCCACCCCGTCCACCCGGCCCGGTGCCAGTCCATGTCGAGCACCAGCACGTCGAGCGGGAACCCGTGCACCTCGAACTCATCCACGATCCCGCGGAACTCGTCGGAGGTGTACGGCCAGTAGCGCGAGTACCAGGAGCCGAGCAGATACCGGCGCGGCATGGGCACGCGCCCCGCGATGATCGTCATCGCCCGCAACGCGCCGGCGTAGTCATCGCCATACGCGAAGAGGTACCAGTCGATGCCGCCCCCCAGCCCCTGGCTCTCGCGCGTGGCCGCCCAGCCATCGACCAGCACGTGCCGGCGCGAGTCGTCCACGAGGTGCCACCCATCGCGGGCCAGCAGCCCCTCGCCCAGCGGATGTTCGGCGCGAAGGCCGTCGAGCGTGGAGAGCGTGCCGCCGAGGTTGTGCCGGTTGCGCAGGCCCGGCGTCCACACCACACGCCCATCCGCCAGATCCACATCCGGCGGCGGCGCGGGATGCTCGACCAGCGCCCGCATGTTCCCCGCGTGCGGCGGGCGGCCGTCGGGAGTGTACGAGAACGCCGCACGCTTCGTGCGGAACTCGATCTTCGCGCTCCCCGGATCCGCGGACGTCGTGAACACGCGCGAGCCGAGCCCATCCAGGTTCAGCTCGGCCTCGCGCGAGGCATCCCCCGCCGGCCCGTGGATCGCGAACAGCGAGGGCAGATCGCAGAATCTCCCGCTCGGAGAGTACTCGATGCGCACGCACCCGTCGCAGATGACCGTGATACGAACGGCGTGCATGGAGGCCCCGGCTCAGGGTGCGGGATCAGGAACGACGGCGAGAACCATCGTACCGCGACACGCCGAACCATTCCCTCCGCACTATCGCTTCGGCGGGTCTTCGCCCGGATGCTCCGTGGCGTACTTGATGATCCGCCCGATCACATCGTCGCCCTCGCGCTCCCACCGCTCGACATACTTCCCGTCGATGAAGAGCGCGGGGATGAACCGCGTGACCACGGACTTGCCCGCCATGACGTCGTTCTGCACGGCGACCTTTGTCGGCCCGCTGTCGAGCTCCGCCTCGAACTTCTTCGAGTTCAGCCCGATGAACCCGCCCGCGATCAGCAGCATGTTCCGCGACACGCTCTCCTGCTTCTGGAAGATCAGATCCTTCATCTTCTGGCGCGCATCGGCGCCACCAAGAATTCCCGCCGCCTCAACCGCCTGGGCCGCGATGCACGCCTGCGGGTTCGCGTTCACCACGCCGGGATTGCAGTCCGGACAGACCGGATAGTGCCGGAACGAGTAGTTGATCGGCTTCTTCCCGACCAGGGCCTCGATCAGCCCGTCGAGCTTCTTCGTCCCCTTCTCCGTCACATCGCCGAACACCACCACATCCACCTTCGCCCCGGGCGTCTTCTGCACGTAGGCCGGGTTCCCCGGCGCGATGTTCACCCGCGGCGAATACAGCCAGTCCTCGAAGTACTTCTGGCCCACCAGCGGCGGGTTGTCGTTGCGGGCATCCGCGGGCGGCGGGTTGCGCTGCGCGACCGCGTCGATCATCTGCGTGAGCGCCGCGCGGTTGGTCAGCCAGCCGCGCACCTCCACGCCGTTGACGAACATCATCGGCGTGTAGAACAGGCCCAGCGCCTCGCCCCACTTCGCATCGTTCTGAACGATCTTGAGCGTCCCCTCGCCGTTCATGATCCGCATGAACTTGTCGGTGTCCTTGAACCCGAGCGTCGGCAGCTTCGCCTTGAGCGTGTCGTCGTCGAAGTCGCCCTTGATCTCGAAGAGCCACTTGGCGAAGGTCCAGAACGCCTCGTTGGCCGCCGGCCAGCGCTCCTTGCCCTCCTCCTCGGCCGCGGACCCCGCAATGATCGCCGCGGCCTCCGACGCACGCGCCGCGCGGCAGGCGTTCAGGTGCATCGT
>DASZWV010000485.1:0-13016 GCA_035546115.1 Phycisphaerales bacterium | reverse complement strand
TGCGCGACGTGGACTGCGACGGCTGCACCGGCAAGGCCGTCCTCTGCGGCAACAACGCCTGCGTCGAGAGCATGTGCGTCCGCACGCACCAGGGCGACTGCGTCACCGTCCTCGACAACGGCGCCGTCTGCGACGTCGAGTGCCGCTCCTGCACCGGCGTCGCCATCACCTGCGGCGCCGGCGCCTGCGTCGAGGAGGTCGCCATCTCCAACCACACCGGCGACTGCGTCCGCTGCGCCGACGGATCCTGCGTCACCGAGACCGAGTGCCGCAACGTCGTCGGCGTCGGCATCAGCGTCGGCAAGAGCTCCGTCATCGAGGATTGCGACGTCTCCGGCGGCGGCGGCGGCGGTTCCTACAAGGCCCTCGAGGGCTCGCGCGTCGTCGGCAACCGCGGCGTCAGCCGCGACGACTCCGACGACATCGCCGTCACCGACCGCTGCTTCGTCGGCGACAACATCATCTCCCGGGGCGTCGGTATCTCCTGCGGCTCCGAGTGCTGCGTCGAGGACAACCAGCTCACCCAGTGCAACGGCAAGCCCGACTCCACCGCCGGCGTCGGGGCCGCCATCGTCGTCTCCGGCTCCCACTCGAGCATCTCCGACAACCAGCTCACCAACTGCCGCGTCGGCATCAGCATCCGCAACACCGGCCACTGGTCCTCCGTGGACGACAACCACATCTCCAGCAGCGTCGCCCCGGATCCCGTCTCGACCGTCGCCGGCATCGTCATCGACAGCAGCGCGACCGGCGTCCTCTGCACCTGCAACCACCTCCGCCTCGCCCCCGGCTCTCCCCCGTTCATCGCCGGCTCGTCCTCCTACGGGCCCCTGGTGAGCCTCGATCCCGCCGGCGGCGATCTCAGTTCCCAGCCGTTGTCGGCCCACCACCTCGCCAACTACATCGTGCCCTGAGCCCGCCCAGGCAATCCGCACCCGGACCCGGAAGACGACCATGAGCCTGTTTGCAAGGACACTCGGTGCGATGTGCACGGCGGCCGCGCTCGCCGCGGCCTCGCCCGCACTCGCCCAGCAGGGCATCGATCCCTCGCACTCGTTCTCCTGGCAGGAAAACTGCGGCTGGTCCAACTGGGGGACCGCGCAGGGCCACGTCCGCATCTTCAACACCTGCATCATCGGAAGCGTCTGGACGGAGAACACCGGCTGGCTCTCCCTGAACAGCCCGCTCAACGGCCTCCCCGCCCAGGGCCACCACTTCGACAACACCGACGACACCAACTACGGCATCAACATCGACGCCTCCGGCAACCTCGCCGGCTTCGCCTGGAACGAGAACACCGGCTGGACCAACTTCTCCGGCGGCGCCATGGCGACCCCGCCCGACCCCGCCCGCTACGACGCCGCGGCCAATCGCCTCCGCGGCTACGTCTGGAACGAGAACACCGGCTGGGAGAATCTCGACGACGCCGTCGCCTACGTCGGCTCCGGCTGCCCCACCGACTTCGACCAGAGCGGCGCCCTCGCCGTCGCCGACGTCTTCGCCTTCATCAACGCCTGGTTCCAAGCCGACCCGCGCGCCGACTTCAACGGCGACGGCACGGTGAGCGTCCAGGACATCTTCGACTACATCACGGCGTGGTTTGCGGGCTGCTGACTTTCTCGCTCACCCGCCCTCCCGCTCCAACTCCTCCCGCAAACACTTCGCAAAGTACTCCACCTGCTCCAGGCTGTTGTACGCCTGCATCGCCACGCGCGTCACCCGCGACCCGCCCTGCTTCCCGGGAGGGCACATCGCCATCGGCGGCCAGGGAATGATCGGCGCCTGGATCGCGTGCCGCTCGATCAGCCCATCCTGCAGCGCATCGTGATACCCGCTCGGGCTCGGCCGGATCGCCCCGCCCGGCGCGGGCGGAATCGGCACGCTCGCCAGCGCCGCGATCATGCCCTCCGGCGCGAGCGCGCTCGGGTTCTCGATCTCCAGCGCCTCGCACAGGATCCGCCGCGCCTCCAGCGCCTGCCGCCGGTTGTGCTCCATCAACCCCTGGAGCCCACCCGGAAACAGCGACGACAGAAACTCCAGCGCCGCCGGAACGCACAGATACGGCGTGATCTCGAACGTCCCCGTGTAATCAAACTCGATCCGATAGCGCGATCGATCCGTCCGCGTCGAGTTCGCCCCGTGCGACACGATCAGCGGCCGGACCTGCTCCCGCCGGCCCTCGCTCACCCACAGAAACCCCGAACCCTTCGGCGCACACAGCCACTTGTGGAAGTTCCCCGTGTAGTACGTCGCCCCCAGTGCCTCCAGGTCGATCGGCACCATCCCGGGCGCGTGCGCGCCATCGACGATCGTCTCGATCCCGCAGCGCGCGCACTCCTCCACGATCGGCCCGATCGGAAACACGAGCCCCGTCGGGCTCGTGATGTGGCTCAGCAGCACGAGCTTCGTCCGGCTCGTCACCGCCCCCAGGATCGCATCCACCACCTCGCGCGCCGACCGCACCGGGAACGGCACATCCGCGACCACGACCTTCGCCCCCCACTGCTCCGCCGCCATCCGCAGCACGTTGTTGCACGCGTTGTACTCGTGCGTGTTGGTCAGCAGCTCATCGCCCGCGTTGAACCGCAGCGACCGCACCACCGTGTTCACCCCCGCCGTCGCGTTCGGCACGAACGCCACCCCCTCCGCATCGCCGTTCACCAGGCCCGCCACGCACGCCCGCGCCTCATCCAGCATCGGCTCCGCCAACTCGACGAAGAACCGGATCGGCTCGCGCTCCAACAGGTCGCGCAGCTCGCGCTGGTTCTCCAGCACCGCCGCGGGGCACGCCCCGAACGATCCGTGGTTCAGAAACACCACCTCCGGATCAAGCCGCCAGTGAACGGCCATCGGTGACGCCTGCGGAAGTTGCCGCGCCTGCTCTTGGGGCATGACGATCCTTGGCCCGGGCGTGCGCCCCCGAACCGACAGGCGCCCGATCCGATTCAGCCCGTCACATCCAGCGACTTGCCGATCGAGACCGCCGTCGCCGCCGCGTTCCTCTCCGCCGGATGCCGATACAGCGGCAGCGCCGACGTCGCCGCGCCCCCGCCGCCAACCTGCCGCGGCGAATCACCCGAGAAATCCACCTTCCCCGGCACCACCGCCGCGACCAGCCTCTGGGCGGCCGTCGGCAGCCTGCCCCCCTGCGGCTCCGCGGCCCGAATCGATGCGCCCGGCTGTGCGGCCTGCGCCCCGGCCGCCCCCTGCCCGGGCTGGATCCCATACGCCTTGGCGATATGGAACGGAATGCTGCCTGAGATGGGCGAGACGTTGCTCATTCAGAGTGGGCTCCGGCGTTCGACGCCCCACATCGCTCATCCGACGTCCAAATCCTCACGTTTTCAATTTCGGGGACGACCAGCAGCCGAACCGTTCAGTGATAACTCGGTCCGGGGCTCGACCACCACCCGTACACCATTCGATTGCCCCGCGTGATTCTCGGACTTGCCCTCGACCGACCGCCCCGTTCCGTTCTCCTCGCCACCCCGGGCCCTCGCGGTGACCACCTTGCGAAGCAGCCCGCAATACGAGCCGTACGCCTCGGGATGCGCCTTGTGCGATGTGACCTCATCGCGCACCACAGCAAACCCGCCCTCGCCCAGCAGCGTGCGAACCTTCTGCTCGTTCATCGCGTGCGGGTGCATGTGGTCCACGTGGTTGGAAAGGTCCACGAAGATCCACAGCAGCCCCCCCGGCGCCAGCAGCCGGTTGATCTCCTGAAGAACCTCCGCCGGGCTCCGCACATGGTCCAGGCAGTTCTCGATCACCACCAGGTCCGCGCTGGCGCTCGGCAGCGGGATGCTCTCCCCCCGCGCCGCAACGTACACGATGTGGGCCGCCGCCGGCGGAACCAGATCCTCCTCCACGTACCCCCGGGCGATCGGATCGACCGCCACGCACCGCCGCCACCCTTTGTGCGCCGAGGCGATCAGCGGGAAGGGCCCCGCCCCGATCTCGATCACGCTCCGCTTCCTCGCCCAATCGTCGATATCCCCCGCCTGCCCGACCGCCGGCAAGCCGAGAAACTCCCCCATCTTGACCATCCGGTCCCTCGTCCACCGGGCGAAGACCTGCGCAAACGGTGCCCCGAACCCCTTCTCCGATCCCCCCTTCTTCACGAGCCACCGCCAGTATTCCAGCTCGCTGTCGTACTTGTGCCGGTCCGCCTCGAGCGCATCGAGGTTCCCCTGCATCGCCCTCACCCGCTCCTGCACCCCGACCAACTCCCGCCCCATCGCCTCGATGCGCTCCGCAAGCGGCGCAACGCCCGGGCGGATCGCTCGCATGGCAAGGTGCTTGAGGCGGGATTTGAGCCCCGATTGGGCCGGACTCATCATGTGGCAAGCATAGGAGGAGCGACGCTCGAACCCGCGCCTGTCCGCCCCAAAGACGGCCCCGGTTTTCCGACCCGACAGGAAAAGCCCGCGATTCTGAATCGTGTGGTATCCTCTGTGCCACATGGCCGCCCCAGCCCATCGAGATGAGCCGCCCCGCCCCGGCGGAATCCAGCCCACGCTGGTCCGCGAGGTCAGCGCCCTCAAGCGGCGACTCATCGACGAGGCCACCGCCGCCGTCGGCATGCTCGAGGCCGCCCTCGCCGCCCTCTGGGAGCTCGACACCACCGCCGCCGAGGAGATCCTCAAGCGCGACGACCGCATCGACCGCGAAGAGGTCGCCATCGAGGAGACCGTCTTCCGCCTCATGGCCCTGCAGAGCCCCGTCGCCCGGGACTTCCGCATGCTCGCGTTCGTCCTCAAGACCAACAACCAGGTCGAGCGCATCGGCGACCACGCCTGCTCGGTCGCCAAGATCGCCCTCAAGCTCGCGGCCATCCACCAGGCGCAGGGACGCGGCGAGCCCATGACGTGGCCCACCTCGCTCGTCGAGCTCGGCCAGCGCGTCCCCATGGCCTGCCACCGCTGCCTGCGCGCCCTCCTCGACGAGGACCCCGCGCTCGCCAAGCAGATCGTCGTCGACGACCGCATCCTCGACAAGCTCAACCGCCAGCTCTTCGACGAAACCATCACCCTCATGCGCACCCGCGAGGACTCCCACGCCATCGGCCTGCACATCTACCGTGTCGGCCGCGAGCTCGAGCGCGTCGGCGACCTCATGACCAACATCGCCGAGGACGTCGTCTACCTCGCCACCGGCGAGATCATCCGCCACGAGAAGAAACGCCTCCGCGAGCAGGCCGAGGGCGGCGCAACTCCCTAGCTCGGACCTTCCACGGGCCTACTGGTTCGGCGCCGCACCGATCCCGGTCTCCGTGCGTTTCCTCTCCGCCCGCGGCGGCGAGATCCCCGCGATCGGGCTGCTGGGCGCCAGAACCGTGTAGTCGCGCGGGTGCAGCAGCCGGTCGATGGCCCGGCGCGTCCCCGTGAACGGCTCCTCGCGCACCACCGGGTCCGCCAGCGTCCCTCGAACCGTCGTCGTGACGAACTCGTTCCGCACCGTCTCGAACAGGTCCGTCAGCAGCGGCACCCGCGCCAGCGATCGCGAGTTGAAGTGCATATCAAGGCCGAAGTCCGGCCACTTGAGCTTGCCCTCGCCCTCGATCTCCACCACGTTCGACAGCAGCGCGATGTGCTGAAAATCCGCCGTGTCCCCGTTGATGACGAAATCTGATTGCAGATACCCCAGCCGGTCCTTGCGCGGGATCTGCAGGTTCGACACCTGGATCAACGGCAGCATCACCGGCATGCGCAGTATGTCGCCCCGCGTGATGCGGATCGCCCCGTTCCCACGCCGCGAGGACAGATCCCCCGAGACGCCGCTCAGCGTGAGCCTCGCATCGATCAGTCCGCGCGACGGCTCGTCCGGCGCCCCCGGGATCGGTGGTCCCATCGGTTCCGGCTCGGTCGCGCCCGCCGCCGAAGCGTCAGCCAGCACCGGCCCCAGCTCCACGCCCGCGATGACGATCTCCGTCTGATACCGCGCCGGCCCGCGCGGCAGGGGCTTGTTGTCCGGCCCGACCTGCTCGGGCGCGAGCTGAACGCTCGCGTGCCCCGTCAGCCGTCCGCCATAGCACCGGGCCTCGATCTCGGGCACCAGGATCTCGCCCGCCGCCTCTCCGGACCGCACGATCGCGTGCGCCGTCGTCGCACGCACGCCCGCGACGCGAAGTGTGTCGGCGTTCATCTCCATGCGGAAGTTCGTCGCGCCCCCAACGCCCCGGCTCGCCGCCCGATCGTCCACGTCCAGCGACAACCGCCCCGTCACGTGATCGATCCTCACGCCCAGGTCCATCGAAAGATCCTCGAACGCAAGCTCCCCCGTGAACGCCGTGGACGCCGGCTCATCACCCAGCGTCGTGCGCACCACCGCGTTGCTCAGCGCGAAGGGCCCGTGGATATCAGCGCCCAGCGCATCCATCGCCCCCACCGCCGACTCCGGCAGCAGCGCGCGAAGCCCATCGTCGATGCGATCTCCGCTCAGCCCGAACTTCAGCGAAACCTGCACGCTCCGCGCGGCGTCCTCCGGTGCGCTCGGCGCGTACCACTCGCCGTCGGCGCTCGCGTTCCAGTGCGCCGTCCTGACCGAGAGCCCGTCGAACCGCCCCCACACCGGGTGGCTCGCCGCCTGCGCCGCGCCGGTCAGCGTCCGAAGCGTCACCTTCCCACTCACCTCGTCGCACACGATCCGCTTGCCCTCCCAGTCGAACGCCATTCGGCGCGGCCGCAACTCCGCCCGAACGCTCGCGGCGTCGGGCTGCGCTGGAGGCGCTCCGACCTGCTTCGCACCGTGCGGCGCATCCGCCGACGAGACCCGCACCGTCGCATCGAACGGGCCCGTCGCGTTGAACGCCCGATACGTCGTCGCCGCCTGCTCACCCGCAAGCCTTCGCAGCAGCGGCAATATCAGCGGAGACTCGAATCGCCAGTCCTTGAACTCCGCCGCAAGCTCGGCGGATGGACCGATCGTGCCGCCGCCGCTGTCGATCGCCGCGTACCCATCGGCCGTCACCTCGCCGCACGCCGCGCCGTCCCGCGTCAGCACCGCACGAAGACGATCGAAGCGGATTCGGTTCGCTCCCTCCTCGGGGATCACCACCTCGACGTGCCCCTCCGGCCAGACCATGCCGATGCGCCCCGAGAGCGCGTCGAACTCGATGCCCCCCGGATTGGCCAGCGACACGCCGATCTCCGTCGATGACGCCTCGCCGGGGTTGCGGTGCAGCCGCAGCGTCGTATCCAGCCGCCCCGTCGGGTGATGATCGGCGCGAAGCGACCCGAGCGTCTCCGCTCCCTCCGGCGAGAACACCCCGACGAGCCGCTCGATCGGGAGCCCGAGGCTCAGGCCCGGCGCGGCGATCGTGGCCTCCATCCGCCCGCGCTCCGCCCCCGAATCCCCCGCCAGCCGCTTCTCGAGATTCAGCGTGAGCGGCGTCGCGCCCTCGCCGTCCGGGCCCTCGCCCGCGATCGGCACGAGCGTCGCCCTTACATCGTGAGCCTCAAGGCTCGCACGCGACACACGAAGATGGCCGTCGAAACCCCGCACCGCAAACGCCGGCTCCCCGCCCACCGCCCGCGGCTCCAGCCGCGCCCCCGCGAGGTCCACATCTACGTCATACGCGATCCGCGGCGTCTCCCCGGGCGCCGTCTTCGCATCCGGATCCGCCGTGATCCGGGCGTCGCACGACAGCGTGCCGCTCGGATTCAACCGCCGCATCAGCTCGCCAAGCTGGATGTCGCGCCCGGTCGTCTTCTCGCCAGCCGCGGCCTCATCCCGCGGCAGCGCGTGCAGGAGCATCGCATCGAGCGGAACATCCGACGCCCGGATCCTCACATCCGGGCGCGTCTGCTTCACGCCGTCGTGCGTGAACTCCACCAGCGCGCTCATCGACACGCTCCCGCCCGAGAGCGGCGTGAACGTGCCCGACACCAGCCGCGCCTCATCGTCGGTGATGTGCAGCGCCACATCGCGCCCGAAGATCGGCAGCGGGAACGGATCGGGAACGATCCCCGCCGTGGGAAACTTCACGTCGATCGTCGTGAACCACGGCGCATCCTTCCCCTCCGGCGTGTGCACGTGCACATCGATCGTGCACAGCCCCGCCAGCGGGAACTCCCTCCCCGGCCCCTCCGCTCCCGGCGCCCTCACGAGCCCGTCGGCCACCAGCCGCTCATACTCCGGGCGCGAGAAGATCGCCTCCACCACGCGCCGCCGATCCCCCGGCATGGCGTCGAGCAGGTGGTGATCCACCGGAACCTTCTCGGCGTGCACGATCACATCCACCATCGCCGCATCCGTCAGCGGCGAGATCAGCCCCGAAGCCTGGAGCGTCGCTCCCGTCGGCCCCGTCCCCGTGAGCTCCGTGATGCGGATGCTCTCATCGTCGAACTCGAACGTGCCGGCCATCTCCCGGAACGGATACGGGAACCGCTGGAACGCCGCGCTCCCGTGCCTGAGCAGCACGCGCCCGCCCGACACCTTGATCGGCCCCGGCTCCCCGTTCACCGGCGCGCCACGCGACACCGTCAGCCGCGCATCGATCTCCCCCGTCGGCCCGGAGAACAGCCGCAGATACTGCTTCGCCCGCTCGGGCATGTACGGCAGGAACTCCGTCTCACGCGTCAACCCGATGCGCCGTGCAACCAGCTCGCACCTGAGCGCAGAGTTGATGTCCGTTCCCTCGGTCGAGAGCGTGAGCTCCGACTCGCCCTTCTGCCCCTCCACCCTCCCCTTCAGATTCGCGCGAAGCCCCGCCTTGGAAAGCTGCACCGTCCCCGAAACGCCCGCCAGCCCAAGGTCGTGCATCTCCCCCGGCCCCGACCCCTCGGCCGGAACCAGCGCGTTCATCGACACCCCCGCCAGGGTCACCAGCGCCCTCGTGCCAGAGTCCTTCTCGTACGTCAGCATCACGCTCGACACCTTCCCCTGCACGTTCAGCCGCCGCCACAGCTCGCGATACGCCGTCGGCACCGACTCCGGCTTCCACGAGTCCAGCGCCAGGTTCATGAGCTGCAGCCGCATCTGGCCCGTCCCCAGATCGACGCGCCCGTCCAGGATCATCCCCCCCTCCCCCGGCCGCCCGATCTCCGAGAACTTCACCGCGTACACCGGCCGTCGCGTCTCCACCGGCATGAACGAGCCCGACACCTTGATCTCCCGCAGCACCCGCACGCTCCCCGTCTCGCGCGAGTGCTCGCCGAGGATGATCGTGCCATCGATCGCATCCACCCGCGGCGGTCGATGCGTCAGCACGCCCCCGCCCCCCCCGCCCCCGGCCCCCGCCCCCGCGCGCTTTGAAAGCGCGGCGATGTTCACCTCGCCGTCCTCGACGCATTGGCTCACGCGAAACACCGGCTTCTGCAGACGCAGAGCCGTCGGAAGCACATCCCCCTTCAGCACGCCCGACCAGTCCAGATCCACCACCGCCGCATCGGCCGACATCAGGATTCCCGCCTCGCCCTTCACCCCGTCCGCTCCCGAATCAGGCAGCCGGAGCCGGAAGTGCTGGATGTTCAGCCGGCCGCTCAGGTCGACGTACACCCCCGTCGCACCCGTCCCCTCCAGCGTGCACCCCGTGAGCCGCGTGATGCGCGACGCCACGATGCCGCCCACCAGCGGCGAGCGCATGGCCAGCAACACCACCAGCGCGATCAGCAGCGGGATGCCCACCAGCAGCCGCACGTTCCAGCGGAACCGATGCGACGTGCGCCGCTTGCGCGCCGGCTTGCATGGAGCATCGCCCTTTCCGGAGGACCCGCCCGAGGGTGTGGATGTGGTGGGCTTGCCCATACGCGAAAAGCACTTCGATGCGCGAAAAAGTCCCGTCGACCCCTCCCACGCCACGCCCCACGATGCTCATCGGCCGCTTCCCGGGGCGTGCTTGGGCCGGACCCCGCACGGGGACCCATCATGGTAAGCGTCACGCTCGCCAGAGCCCCGCAAACGCGCCCATCCCAACCCTTCAGGACGCCCCGGAAACCACGATCCGCCGTACACATCCCTCAAAAAACGAGAGCGCCGCCCGCTCACCGTGGAGCAAACGGGCGGCGACCTGATGAGGCCGTGTTCCGTCAGCCGCGATTCATGGCTCCCCAGGGCTCGCGTATCGATCCGCGCCCTCCTCGCCCACGATCTTCGCGGCGATCTTCTCGTGCTCGCGCAGCACCGGAAGCGTCTTCGACACGAGGCTCTTGACGTCGGGGTTCGTCACGTCCTTCTGCGCCTTCTCGACGATCTTGATCAGCCTGGCGTGCCCGGTCTTCATCATGTGCGCGAACGTCTTGTCGAACGCCGCTCCCTTCAGGTCACGCAGCTCGGCCACGGGGTCCTTCGTGCTGGAGGGGTTCTTTCCGTTCTCCTTCGCCAGCATCGTCCTCACCTCGTCCGCGCTCATCAGCGTGATGCCCGTCGAGCTCGCGACCGACCGCACCTTCTGCATGTTTGCGCTATGGTCCTTCTCGAGCCTCGTCCCATAGTCGCGAACCTCCCGCGTCGAGCCGTTGGACTGCGCCAACTGCCCGATGTCGATCTCCTCCTGGTCCTTCACGCTCAGGATCGAGAGGATGCGCCGGTCCGGAGAGACGCCGCTCTCCGCCGCGGCCGGTTGGTTCGGGTGATCCGACGATGCCGTCACCGTGCTCGGATTGAGCGAAGACCACCCCCCCGGCGGAGGCGCCGCGGTGCGCGCACCGTTCTCGTGCCACGCATCCCGGTTGCTGAACCCGCCGGGCGTCGCGTTGGTGTAGTGGTCCGGCAGGTTCGTGTAGCGATCCCCCCTCTCGTCTCCGGAGCTCGCCGGGCCCGCATTCGCCGGCGTGCTCGCCGCGCCGCCTTCCGGCTGCACGCCGGACTCGCTCGCGCTCCCGTAGTAGTCGCCCTCGGTGGTGGTCGAGCCCGTCGCGCTCGGCTCGCCGTACCAGCTTCCCTGGTGCATCTTGATCGAGTAGCCCGAGTTGGGGCTGTAATCCCGGTTCGGATCGCCGGTGTTCCCGACATTGTTGTAGCGGTACATATTCTCCGGGTTGTATGTTCGATGCGCATCTTCGCCGGCCGAAGATCCGTACCAGTCCGAGTTGTACCCATACGCCGGCGAGTACATCGGCTCCGTCGTGTTGTCCCCGGCCGAGTAGCGCGAGCCGCCGCTGCTGCAGGCGGCAACGAGCGCTGCCGCCGCGGTCAAAGCTGTCGATGCAAGCATGCGTTTCATTGTGGTCCCTCCATTTCATGGCGTCTCAGGTAAATGCTCTCGACGGTCCATCCAAGGCAAGTACGAACCGTCCCCGCCCACGAGGCTCACACCACGGACACTGCCCCCGCGCCCTGAAACGCCGATGAATCGGGCCTCTGCGATCCCTTCTCTCGGACTCAGGTTCTTGTGCAAACGCGATGCGAACTCGGCGACCGTCTCATTCGGTCATCGCCAGCATCGCGAACGTCGCCAGCCAGTGCTCGCCCATGTAGTCGCCCGTCACGAACGACAGCGCCGCGTGCAGATGGTCGTCGAACGCTCTCTCCGCGTGCGCACGCCGCGGGTCCCCCTCCGGAAGCGCACGCCCGATCGCCTTCCAGCACCACGCCCGGCTCAGGTTCAACCCATCCAGGTGCGTGATCTGTGCATCCGTGTGGTCGCTCACGAACGCCGGCGTGAACAGCGTCGCCGGACTGCGGTCCGCCAGGTGCGGAAAGAACCGATCCAGCCACCCCACGAACGCCCCCGGCGACGAGATCCGCCGCATGCACTCGGCCTCCATCAGCGACGGCGACAGAAAGTCCACCCCGTCCGGCTCCCACGCCGGGCAGTTCTCATCCTTGTCATACCACGCGTGCACCTTGTCCACGATCAGCGCCCGCAGATCCCGGTGCTCCGCCGCATCCGCGTAGTCCATCGCAAGCCGCAGCCCGAACGCCGTGTTCATGTGCGTGCCCACCCGGATCGGGTACGTCGCCTTTGGCAGATACTTCAGAAACCGATCCACGAACGCATCCGCCAGGGGCGCAAGATGCGCGCTCCACCGCTCGATCGCCGAAGCGTGCGGATTCGACCCATCCCGCGCCCCCAGCCGCAACTCAGCCGCCAGCTTCAACAGCCACGCCCACCCGTACGTCCGCTCGAACGTCCCCCGGTTCGCCTGTTTCAGGTACTCCACCTCGCCCGCCACATTGGCGGGCGTGATCCGCCGGTCCAGCAGCGCCGTCGCCGCCCCCGCGTTCGACATCTCCGGCGATGTCCGCAGCCCCCGCACGATCAACCAGTGCCCGTGCACGCACGAGTGCCAGTCGAACGACCCGAAGAACACCGGGTGCAACTCCCGCGGCGAGCGCAGGTCGCACGCATCGTTGATCACGTGGTCCAGTTTGTTCGGGTACTCCCGCTCGGAATGGCCGAGAACGACCGACACGAAGTGATCGATGAAGTTGGCAGGATTCGGGATCGCCACGAGGGACCGTAGGAACGGCCCAAACCGGAAATCAGCCGCGCCCGGCGGTGCCCCTGCCAATTCATGGGACCAACCAAGGGCTAACCTTCTGTTCGCCGATACAGCACTCTGGCACGGCCTTCGCAGAGCATTCGCACCGGGGCATCGGCTTGAACCCCCCGGCTGCCAGACCGTACATACCCCCGGGCCCGCCCTCAGGGCCCGAAAACACCATGAGCACACCGTCCTCTCTCCATCCCAAGCCCCTCTCCGACGGTCCTGGCCGTTGGCTCGCGGATTCCGGCGACCGCAAGTCACAATCCCCCCCGCCATCCCCCGGCAACAAGGGTGAGCCCGGCCCCGGCGGCGATCCTAACGCTCCCGGCGGCAACAAGCCCGCCAACATGAAGCCCAGCCGCGGCCTGTTCGCGCTGGTGGTCGCGGCGACCTGCGCCCTCATGCTCTTCCTCACGCTTAGCAGCTTCGAGCTTCGCGCCACGCCCGTCGGTACCTGGGATGAGTTCAAAGTTCTTTACGAGAACGGCGACCTCACCGACGTGGAACTCCGCGACGATGGCGTGTACGCGCTCACGGCCAAGCCTCCCTTCGGCGCGCAAGGCGAACCGAAACGCATTGTCTTCG
>DASZWV010000484.1:0-13056 GCA_035546115.1 Phycisphaerales bacterium | reverse complement strand
TCGGCAACGACGTGCGGATCACGGCCGGGTGCGTGATCATGTCGCACATCAAGGCCCCCCACTACCTTCGTGAGACCGGCCTCGTCCCCGTCGTCCTCAAGCCCGTCGTCCTCGAAGACCACTGCTTCATCGGCGTGAACTCGGTCGTCATGCCCGGCGTGACGATCGGCAAGGCGAGCGTCGTCGCGAGCGGCTCCGTCGTCGTCACCAACGTTCCGCCATACTCGATGGTCCAGGGCAATCCGGCAAAGGTCATCAAGCAGTTTCCGCGGCCCGAGTAGACCCATGCAACAACAACCCCTCAACGCCTTCTGCGTGGACCTCGAGGAGTGGTGGCACATCTGCGCCGCGGACACGCCGTACAACGACCCCTCCACGTGGGACTCTGCGCCGCCGTTTGTCGTGAAGGACACGGAAGTGCTCATGCGCCTGCTCGACGAGGCGGGCGCGAAGGGGACGTTCCTCACGGTCGGCTGGGTCGCCGACAAGTACCCCGACCTGATCCGCCGGCTCGCGAACGCCGGCCACGAGATCGGCTGCCACACCTACTACCACCGCGTCGTGTACGAGCAGACCGCCAACGAGTTCGACGCCGACATCGGCAAGTGCCTCAAGGTCCTCCGCGAGATCAGCGGGCAGCCCGTGACGACGTTCCGCGCCCCGGGCTTCAGCATGAAGCGCGAGGCCTTCGCGTACGCGTATCCGATCCTGCGGAAGCACGGCATCGAGATCGACGTCTCGATCGTTCCCGCGGCCCGCGACCACGGCGGCGTCGAGGGCTTCACGCGCGATCCCTTTGTCCTGAACATCCCGCAGACGCGCTGGGGACCGGCGAACACGATGCGCTGCTGGCCGGTGAGCGTCATGGATTTTCTCGGCAAGACCACGCCGTTCTCCGGCGGCGGGTATCTGCGTCTGTTCCCGATGGCCCTCGTGAAGCACGGATACCGCCAGAATCATGCCGCGGGCCGCCCCGGGATGAGCTACATCCATCCGCGCGAGATCGATCCCGAGCAGCCGCGCCTCAAGCTCCCGTGGAAGAAAGGCTTCAAGTACTACGTCGGCATCAAGGGGTGCGAGGCCAAGCTGCGCGAGGTGCTGAGGACCTACCGATTCACGACGATCACCGAGACGCTCAAGAGCGTTCGCGACTGGCCCGCGTACGACCTGGTGCTCCGCGGCGAGCGCGATGGGGACATCGTGCCGGCCGCCGCGCCCGCGGGGAGCGCCGCCGGCTCGCTCCGCGCCGCCTGACATGGCGATGTGAACCGGCGCGCTGTACCCTCGTTTCGTGCCCGAAAAGCGCCGGATCAACCCGTGGCTTCTGGTGTTTCTCGCGCTGCTGTGGCTCGGCGCGACGTTCGCGTATTTCGGCGACATCGGCAAGCACTCCGACGACTACTGGGCGACGCTTCGCTCGATCGAGGGAACCGGCCTCGACTGGAAGAACACGCCGTGGAAGGCGTGGAACTATTTCTGGCGTCCGCTGCACCTCTTCCACATCTGGTTCATCAACACCGTCTTCTGGAAGATGGACTGGGTGCCGCACCTGGAGCTGGCCGCGGTGCATGGGCTGGTGTGCTGGCTGTTCTACGTGCTTCTGGTGCGGCTGGGGTCGGCGCGGGCGCCCGCGCTGTGCGCCGTTGTGCTCTTCGGCACCTGCCCCCTGCTCGGCGAGGCGATCTGCTGGTCCAGCGCGAGCTGCAACGCGATCGGCGCCGCGCTGATGCTCTGGGCGCTCCTGCTGGTGCGTCGGATGGCCTCGAAGGACTCCGGCTCCATCGGCCTCGCCATCGCCGTGGCGCTCGTGAGCTTCGCGGCGGCGTGCTTCTATGAGCCCGCCGCCGCGGGACTTGTCGCGGCACCGATCGTCGCGTGGGCCGCGGCGCCGCCGAGCGGCGATGCGAAGGGGCGGCTCGCGCGGGCGTTCCGGGCATGCGCCGCGGCGGGGATTCCGTGCGTCCTGTACGCCGCGCTGCTCGTGCGCACGGCGCCCAAGGGAAACCGGGGCTCCGCGGACACCCTCGTGCGCCTGGGCGATTTCTCCGCCGTCGCCGGGCACTTCATGCACGAGGTGAAAGTGCTGCTGTGGGGGGCCCGCGGCCGCGACATCGTCCTTGGCAGCATCGAGCAGGGATTCGGCGTTGTGGTGCACCGGACCACCGTGACGTTCATCGTCCTCGCGACGGTGATTGCGGGCGCGATCGAGCTCGGGGGCTTGATCCGGCGGATGCGCACGGAGGGCTCGCCGGACGCGGCGACGGGCGGCAGGGGGGCGCTCCCCCTCATCGGGCTGGCCATGTTCGTGTTCTCGCTCGTTCCGTTCATCGCTTCGGGGGCGAAGGGAGTCGAACTCCGGTCGGTGTACGTTCCGCTCATCGGCGTGGGGTTCGTCATCGCCGGCGCGGCCAACGCGCTTCGCCGCGCCTCCGGCGCCCTCGAGCCCGCGAACCGGCGCACCCTGGCCGCGGTCGGCGTGGGCCTCGTGGGGGCGACCGCCATCGCGGGGCAGTTAGGGCTGATCGGGTTTCAGACGCAGTTCCGGAACAACTTCCGCCTGGACAAGCGCGTGACCGCACAACTGGCGACTTTCGCGCCGGCGGTTCAGAAACAGACGGTGTTCATGATTCTCGCCACCGATCATCGCGGCGCGAAGACCTCGCGCGACCTGTACAACGCCGCCATCCACACGGCGCTCGAGGCTCCCTGGTCGGCGAACGTGTTTCTGCGCAGGGCAATGAAGCGTCGCGATGTGCACGTCATCGCCGCTCCGTACTGGAGTCCGGAGGACCTGCCGATCACCATCTCCCCGAGCGAGGCCGTGCGCAACACGGGCGAACACATCGAGTGGGAGCGGGTCGTCCCGCTGTGGATCGACGGCTCGGCGACGGTGCACATCGTGGACACCCTGCGGGTGCGTCCGCCGGAGGGCAAGCCGTACACGATCGCGTTTCCCAGGGCCGACTCCCTGGACCAGAACGCCGGGCACGCCGCCGTCGTATTCGAGCTTGTGCCCATCGGCCCGGCGCAAACCCGGGTCGATCGGAGAACGGCCGACTGAGGGCGAAGACGGCCCCTCGGAGTGCCGATAATCTCCCGTCCGAATGCCATCGCATGACTCGCCCCACGCTCCTCATCCTCTCCCAGGTCTACGTGCCCGACCCGGCCTCGGTCGGCCAGCACATGGCCGACGCCGCGGCCGAGATGGCCCGCCGGGGGTGGCGCGTGCGCGTGCTGACCTCCGCCAGCGGGTACAACGACCCGTCGATCAAGTACCCGACGCGAGAGACGATCGACGGGGTGGAAGTCCGCCGCCTGCCGCTCTCGTCGTTCGGCAAGAGGTCGCTCCCGGTGCGGGCTCTCGCGGCCTTCCTGTTCATGGCGCAGACGATCGTGCACGGCGTGTTCACGCGCGGCATTTCGGGGCCGCCGGGTCGCTCGGGAGCGATCCTGGTCTCGACGTCTCCGCCGATGTGCATCATCGCCGCGCTGGTGATCCGACTGGCGCGTCTCGGGCGCGTGCCGATCAAGTTCTGGGTCATGGACATCAACCCGGACCAGCTCATCTCGCTCGGCAAGATCGGCGCGGACTCGATTCCGGCGAAGCTGATGAACTTCTTCAACCGCTGGATCCTCGGCGCGGCGAGCGACGTGATCGTGCTGGACAAGTTCATGGCCAGGACCATGAACGACAAGCGCGACGTCTCCGACAAGATGGCGGTCCTTCCTCCTTGGCCGCACGAGGATTCCGTCGAACCCGTCCGGCATGACGAGAACCCGTTCCGCGGGCAATACAGCCTTGGCGGCAAGCGCGTGCTGATGTACTCCGGCAACCATGGCATCGCCCTGCCGCTGGAGACGTTCCTGAAGGCCGCGGTGCGGTTCAAGGACGATCCGCGCGTGGCGTTCCTGTTCATCGGCGACGGCGTCCGAAAAAAGGAGGTCGAGGCGACCATCCGCGAGCACGCCATGACCAACATGCTCAGCCTGCCCTACCAGCCCTTGAGCAACCTGCGGTTCTCGCTCTCCGCGGCCGATGCCCATCTGGTCAGCGTCGGCAACGAGTCGGTCGGGACAATCCACCCGTGCAAAATCTACGGCGCGATGGCCGTCGCACGCCCGATCGTGCTGCTCGGGCCCGACCCGTGCCACGTGAGCGACCTCGTTGCCGGCGAACGCGGGCAGGAGGACCAGGCACGGAAAGAGCCGATCGGGTGGCACATCCCGCACGGCGACGTCGATCGCGCCGAGCGGGTCATCCGCGAGATCATCGAGGCGCCGGCCGCGCGGCTCGAGGCCATGGGCAATCGCGCCCGCCACGTGATCGAGACCCAACTCTCCAAGCCAGTCCTCTGCGGGGCGTTCTGCGATGTGCTGGAGCGGGGATTGAAAAACAGCGACGCGAAGAAGCAGGACAGCGGCGCGGGCGAAAGCCTGAAGGCCGCCTGATCTCTCGGGTCGATTCGCACCCATGCACCCCGCGACCCCCCAGCAATCCTCGCCGCACACGCTCGCCAACCGCATGGCCCGCGTCATGTGGGCCCTCGTGTACACGACGCTCGTGCGGCCCTCGCCACGGTTCATGCACAGGTGGCGGAACTGGGTGTACCGGACGATGGGCGCACACCTGCACCCGACGGCCCGCATCTACCCGAGCGCCCGGGTGTGGGCCCCTTGGAACCTGACCATGGGCGAGCACGCCTGCGTGGGCGACCTCACGCACATCTACTGCGTGGCTCCCATCACCATCGGGGCGCGCTCGACCGTGAGCCATTTCTCGTTCCTTTGTGCCGCGAGCCACGACTTCGAGGATCCGTCCCAGCCGCTGACGACCGCGCCGATCGTGCTCGGCGAGAACGTCTGGCTCGCGGCCGACGTCTTCGTCGCGCCCGGCGTGAGGATCCCGGACGGCGTGGTCGTCGGGGCACGCTCCAGCGTGTTCGCCTCCGACCTGCCCGCGTGGCACCTGTGCGCGGGCAACCCGGCGCGGCCGGTGCGGAAGCGCGAGTTCCGCGCCGGCTCAAACCCTTCCGCGAATGCCGGGGATGACCCGGAACCCTGATCGTGGGGCTTGGCCCATATGCTCTTTTCCTTGCCAGCGCCGGATGAGACAACCCTCGTTGCCCGCCGAACCCTCGCCAAGCCGGCGAGCGTGTCCGGCTTCACGCTCTTCACGGGCAAGGAGGCGTCCATCACGATCCGGCCGAGCCCGGGCGGATCCGGGATCGTCTTCCGGCGCATCGATGTGCCGGGGAGCAAGGACATCCCGGCGGATGCGGCCCACATCGTGCCCGAGTCGCGGCGAACCGTGCTGAGCGCCCGGCCGGGCGATCCGCTCGCGCCGACGGTGCAGACGGTCGAGCATGTGATGTCGGCGCTGGCGGGCCTCGGCGTGACCGATGCGCTCGTCGAGGTGACGGGGCCGGAGATTCCCATCGGCGACGGCTCGGCGCGCCCGTTCGTCGAGGCGATCTCCGGCGCGGGACTGGCGGCGCCAACCTCGGACGGCGCCGAAGAGCCCGTGCGGATCGAAGAGCCGGTTGTCGTCGGCGATGCCGCGGCGAAGATCGAGGCCCTGCCATCGAGCGCCGGCAAGATCGGGCTGGAGTTAACCTATCGCCTCGAGTATCCCCCCGGCGCGCCGATCCCGCGGCAGGAGGCGTCGATCTTCATTCCCTTGGGCGAGCCGGCGGCGGGGTACGGCGCGGAGGTTTCCGGGGCCCGGACGTTCTGCCTCGCCCAGGAGGCGGAGATGATGCGCAAGGCCGGGATGTTCGCGCACCTGAGCCCGAAGGACATGCTCGTGATCGGCCCAGCCGGACCGATCGACAACGCATACCGCTTCCCGAACGAGCCCGCTCGCCACAAGCTTCTGGACCTGGTGGGCGATCTGGCCCTTTGCGGCCGGCCGGTCATCGGCCGGATCGTCGCCACACGCACGGGGCACGCCCACAACCACGCGATGGCGAGGGCATTGGGGGCCCTGTGAAACGGCGAACGCCAAGCGGCGTACCGGCGTAAAAGCCCAACCGGCGGCAATTCGCTTGCGTGTGGCCTCGTTTGGCCCGATGCTGCATGGGTTCTAGGCTCCCGCGGCGATTGGGTGATCGACCATGGCCTCTCTCCTCCACCCCCCCCACTTCCCCAGGGTGTTTCGGCGTAGCGACCGGGCCGCGGCCTGGCCGGGGTTCACGCTCGTTGAGCTGCTGCTGGTCATCACGATCATCGCGATCCTGACCTCGATCGCGATCCCGGCGCTCGGCTCATCACGCGAAACGGCGCGGCGGGTCAAGTGTCTCGCCAATCTCAAGAGCATCGGGACGGGCATTCAGACCTACCTGAACGACTCCAAGGACCTGCTGCCCCGGGTGCGGCCGCTGCACGACCCGAACGGTGATTCGAACGACCCGTCGCTGCTCGACCTCATGACGAGCTATCTGGACGTTCCCGCTCCGGAGCGCGCCGACCCCACGGATGTGCACTCGCCGTTCATCCACGTGGCGGATGTGTTCATCTGCCCGTCGGATCGCGTCGGGCGGGATGCGGCGACGAACTTCGAGCCCGCGTGGCAATCGGACGGAACGAGCTACGAGTATCTCGCGGGCGGCCTCATGTGGGGCGCCGAGCAGTTGTCCCTGCCCGACCCGCAGGGCGGCGTCTCGACGCTGTACAAGCAGCCGCAGTGGAAGGACCTCGCGGTCCTGCTCGACAACGACGACTGGCACCCGCTCCGGCGCGGCGGCCTGCCCCGCAACGCGCTCTACTACGGAGACTGGCATTCCGACTGGGCGGGCGGCATCACCAAGTTCGATGCTCAGGACCCGCGCCTGCGCGATCTGCTGTGCGACATGAGCAAGTTCTGCGGCCGGCCGGCGCCCGGATGTGAGTAGAACGAACGGAGCCCATCTCGTCCCATGTCCGACGCACAGACTCCAACGATCGCCCACGCCCACCCGCACCTGCCGACGGAGCGGTCGATTCTCGATGGCGTGCTGACCCCCACCGAGGCCGCGCCGAACGCGCCGAGGGCGCGCCGGCGGTGGAAAGCTCCGGCCTGGCTGGCGCGCTCGTGGGCGAATCGGCGCCTGCGGTATGCCTCGATCGCCGTGCTCGTCATCGCCGGCGGGATCGGCACGTACCTCGCCCTGCGGCCCGTCCCGCAGCCGGACTACGCCAACGACCCGATGGACGACGTGCTGAACTACACGCTCCTCACCGATGAGTTCAACAAGCTGCCGGTCGACAAGCGGCTGGAGCTGCTGGGCGACCTGATCCAGCGGATCAAGACCATGTCGTCGAGCGATTCGGCGCTCATGGCCGCGTTCGCCGCGAGCATCGACACGGACAAGCTCCGCAAGCAGTTGGAGGAGAACGCGTCGCGGCTTGCGCTGGATGTGTGGGACAAGTACGCGATCGACTATGAGAATCAGCCCACGGATCAGCGCGATGCGTATCTCGATCAGACGCTCCTGAACATGGAGAAGATGATGGAGACGGTCGGGGGTGTTCACAGCGACAAGACCGACGAGCAGCGCCTGAAGGAGGCCCGCGAGCAGGCCCGGCGCGACCAGGAACACCTGAAGAGTGGCGACGGTCCCACCGGCGGCCAGCTCGCCCGCATGGCCGACATCATGCGCAACCGGGTCGGCTCGCACGCCCCGCCCCAGCAGCAGCAGCGCGGCATGCAGCTCATGCGCGACATGACGCGCCATCTGCGCGGGCAGGATCCTGTCACCGGGAAACCCGGCAAGGGCGGGTAATGAGCAAGCCAATCCGTGCCGCACGCGTCGGAGCGTGATGGCCCGCGGCTATGCTGCGTGCTCTCTCACCTCGGAGTCCAACTCGTGCGTGTGTTCCACCTGTTCGCCGTCGCCGCGCTGGCGCTGCCGTGCTCCGCATTCGGGGCCGTGCTCTTCGACAACGGCCCGATCGTGACCAACCCCACGGGGGGCACGGGCTCCATCGCGGGCCTGCCCATCAGCCAGGCGGACGGCTTCACCGTGCCGGGTCAGTCGTTCATCTTCTCGACGACCGGCGTCGGGGCGACGGTGTCTTCCAACACATCCGTTGCGGACAACTTCGTCGTCCCCGCGGGCGGTTGGGATCTCGATTCGGTCACGCTCTTCGCGTTCCAGACGTCGCAGACGACGCCGAGCGTCACGTCGATCCACATCAATCTCTGGACGGCCGCGCCGTACTCGGCCGGCTCCCCTGCCCCCGTCCCCGATCCCCTCCCGCAGCCGGTGCTCGCGAGCCCGCTGGTCCTGCCCGCGGGCGAAGGGAGATTCGTCGCGCATCGCGAGAGCACGACCGGAACAAGCACGGAGCGCCCGGTCTTCGCCTATACCGTCTCGCTCGACGGCCTGCCCAATGGCGGCGTGCTCGCCCCGGGCGAGTACTGGCTGGAATGGTCCTTTGATGGGGCGCTCTCCCCATCGGCGAACGTGTTCACGCCGCTGGTCACGCCGCGGGGCGACGCGTTCGACCTCAACGCACGACAGTACAACGCCTTGGACGGCCAGGCCTCCAGCCCGCGCGTGTGGTTCGAGGGACGCGAGGGCTACGTCGCCGGGGTCACAGACGGGCGCGGGTTTGCGCTGCCCTTCGTGCTCCAGGGCTCGGCGCTTCCGTCTCCTGGCGGCGCAGCCGGCATCGCGTTGCTGGCCCTTGCGGGATTTCGTCGCCGGCGATAGGCGGGGCTTGTTCGAAGCCCCGACCGCCGCGTGTGGCCGTGCCCGCGTCTATGATCGCCCGTCCGGGGCCGGAGGGGTTCCACATCTCACGCCGGGCCAATCGCTCGGCGACGGAGGATTTAGCCGTGAACATGATTCCCAAGCCGCCGCCGCGCGAGGCCTCGCTCGGCTTTCTGTACCTGCCCCCCTACCGCGTGGACGGGACGAGCATCGCGGGCGAGTCCACCTGCGTGGCGATCCCGGAGCTCGACATCTGCTTCGACCTGGGCGTGTGCCCGCGGGCGATGCTCGCGATGAAGCACATCGCCGTGAGCCACGGGCACATGGACCACATCGGCGGCCTGGCGTACTACTGCTCGCAGCGGTGGTTCCAGGGCATGGGCGAGGGGACGATCATCTGCGACGTCCGCATCGCGCCAGCGATCGAGCGGATGCTCGCCGGATACGTCGATCTCGAGAACCAGAAGACGCCGTACAAGCTCGTCGCCCTCAAGCCCGGCGATGAGTACATGATCAAGAACAACATCTTCATCCGCCCCGTCGAGGTCGAGCACACCGTGCCGACGTTCGGCTACGCGATCGTCGAGAAGCGCTCCAAGCTCAAGGAGGAGTTCAACGGCCTTCCGCAGGAGAAGCTCAAGGAGCTGCGCGACCGCGGCGAGTCGATCACCAAGATCCTCGAGGTGCCGCAGGTCTCGTACCTCGGCGACTGCGCCCCCGGCCCGTGGCTGGTGCGCGAGGAGGTTCGCAAGGCCCAGGTCGCCATCTGCGAGTGCACCTTCACCGAGCCCGAGCACGCCGACCGGGCCAAGGTCGGCATGCACATGCACGCCGAGGCGATCGCCGAGTGGCTGCGCGTGCTCGAGAGCCAGTACCTCGTGCTCACGCACCTCTCGCGCCGCACGAACCTGACCTTCGCGCGCCAGCGCCTCACGCAGCTCGCGGGCCCGCAGCTGATGAAGCGGGTCGAGTTTCTCATGGACTACAAGCACAACAAGGAGCGCTACGAGAAGCAGCTCGCCGACAACGGGCAGTTGCCCGACGAGCTCGCCTCGCGCCCGGGCGGCGGGCGCGCGGGCGGGGGCAGGCCCGGCGGCCCGGCGCGCACCGGCTCTCGCCCCGGCTATTCGTCGCGCCCCCCGATGCGCGGGCGCCCATAGGCGCGCCGTCCGGGCGCACGCAACAAACGGAACGAAAAAACTTTTTCTGATACGGCCCGCGAAAAACTCCGCGCCGAAGTTCTTTGCTTCGCGAGTTGACAAATCCTCCCGATTGATTAGGGTTGGGCCATTGGGAGGACCGCCATCGGCGTCCGGCGCCCGACTTCTCGGCGCAGAACCGGTGCGCGGCATGACACGATTCGAAACGAACCGATCGCAAGGGACGATCGCACCACATGGCACGCTCGCTACACGATTCGCGCACCGCGACGTTGGGGCCTGATCGCCAACTCTGGACCGGAATGCTCGCACATCTCAACCGCCACCAGCCGACCCTCTGCCGGCAGTGGTTCGAGGAGATCGAGCCACTCGGTATTGATGGGGGCGTGTTGCGCCTCCGTGCACGGTCGGTCATCCACCGCGACTACCTGCAGCGCCAGTGCGGCGAGCAGTTCAACGACGCCGCCCGGACAATCTCCACACACCTGGTCACCGTGCAGTTCCTCGGTCCGGATGATCCCCTGCCGCCGGTCTCCCCTGCGAGTTCTGCATCGCCCCGGCCGCTTGGCGAAACGGAGATCAAGCCGCCCAAGACCGGGGTGAACGGATCAATCGGAATCGAGCCCGCCCGCGAGAACGGCTCGCATCCGACAGGCCGCGCCACCCCTCCCGCGGATCGGGTCGGATCGGACATGACCTGGAGACCGACCCCCGCGCCCGCCGCCGCCCCGAAGTGGGACTTGGCCGGCACCCCGGTGCGAAGAGATACCGACTCGCTGGTCATCAATCCCGACTACAGCTTCGAGCACTTCGTCGTCGGGCCGACCAACCGCCTCGCGCACGCGGCGGCGGTCGCCGTCGCGGCCAACCCGGGAAGGGCGTACAACCCATACTTCGTGCACGGCGGGGTGGGCCTCGGCAAGACGCACCTGCTCCAGGCGATCTGTCTGCGCATCAAGGAGCAGAACCCGGAGACGCGGATCTTCTACACCTCCTGCGAGGGGTTCATGACGCAGTTCATGGACGCCGTGCAGGCGGGGGAGATGTCCGCCTTCCGCCACCGCTTCCGCGATGTGGACCTGCTGATCATCGACGACATCCACTTCCTCGCCAAGCGCGACCGCACACAGGAAGAGTTCTTCCACACCTTCAACAGCCTCTTCCAGGCCCACAAGCAGATCGTGCTCTCGTCGGACGCCCCGCCGGAGGAGATACCCGACCTCGAGGATCGGCTGGTCAGCCGGTTCAAGTGGGGCCTGGTGACGTCCGTCGCTCCGCCCTGCTACGAGACGCGCGTGGAGATCCTGAAGAACAAGGCCCGGATGCGCGGCCTGCAGCTTCCCGACGACGTCGCATGCCTCATCGCCTCGCGGATCGACGCGAACATCCGCGAGCTGGAGGGCGCGATCGTCAAGCTCCAGGTGTTCGTGACCGTCGAGAAGCGGCCGATCGACATGGCCATGGCCGCGCAGGCCCTGGGCGCGGAACCAATGAAGGGCGACCGCAAGGTCGAGATCCAGAGCATCATCTCGACCGTGACCGAGTTCTACGGCGTGAAGATGACCGACCTGCAGTCCAAGCGGCGGCAGCGGTCGATCGCCCTGCCCCGCCAGGTGTGCATGTACCTCGCGCGCCGCAACACGCGATTCTCTCTCGAGGAGATCGGCGGGTATTTCGGCGGGCGTGACCACACCACCGTCATGCACGCCGTGCGGACCGTTGAGGACAAGTGCTCCACCGAGCCGGAGTTCAACAAGGTCGTCGCGACACTCGAGTCCCAGCTGCAGCGGATGGCCGTGTGAGACTCGCGGATTGCAGGCCCAGGCGGCCCGGAGCCGCCTGTCGTTTTCGATGTGAACAACCGGTGGGAAGGCGGGCGGGGGCGCTTGGCCACGGATGCGCTTTGTTGGTGATGGGTTCGGGGCGAAGTGTCGGGTACAAATCGGGGCCAACGAGGAGCGTCCCGGATCGTCATGCAACCGACATGTCATGCACGACGTCGTATGTGGTACAAAGCCATAGGCAGCAAGCACTTATGGCATTTCCGTCTCCGAAGCTCACAACACGACAGGGGTAATTACGACGACTACTGGGTCTCTATCTGGAGGAATTGAAAGGCAACTGCTTCTGCCTGTTTCCTTGTTCACGGAAACGGGGCCTCCTTGGAAGAATCTGGATAGTGTGTGGATAACCAGTCACGGGCGCATCAGCACGGATTCGGCGCCGAGGGGGGCGGGCCGGGGGGCTGGCAGGATGGGCACCAGACGGTCGTGCGTTGCGCCAGGACGCACGAGCGAAGCTTGTGATGGCAGATCACGCACGGCAAGCCGGCCCGGCCGTAGACGCGATGTGAGGCCTTGTACGAGCCGGGACGGCCCTCGGCGTCGGCGTAGTCGCGGAGCGTCGAGCCGCCCTTGCGGATGGCGGCACGCAGCGTCTTGCGAATGGCGAACGCCAGCCGGCGCGTTTGGGTCGCGGTCAGATGCTTGGTCGGGTACGCGGGGTGGAGGCCCGCCGCGAACAGAGCCTCGTCGGCGTAGATGTTTCCGACGCCCGCGATGACCCGCTGGTCGAGGAGGGCGGCCTTGACCGTGCGCCGGGTGTTGATCAGCTCGACCGAGAGCGCCGTGGGAGTGATGGACAGTGCATCGCGTCGGATCGACAGCCAGTGCTTCTCCAGATCGTCGACCGAGCGGAGCACCCGCAGAGATCCAAAGCGGCGCGGATCGCGGAAGATCAGGCGGGAGCCGTCGTCGAGCAGCCATTCGGCGTGCACGTGCGCCTGGCCCCTCTTCCCGGGCGAGACAAACCCGAGATGTCCGGTCATGCCGAGCTGCACGACGAGCACGCGGCCGGGGGCGCCGATGATGGCGAGCTGCTTGCCGCGCCGGCGGATCTCGGCAACCCGCGAGCCCTCGAGAAGATCCGGCGGCTCGAACGAGGCGGCCGCACGCGCCGCGCCCGAGCGCGCACGCCGGGTGCGCTGACGCGAGAACCCGCCGGGCGGATCGCCGGGCGCGATCAGCACATCCCGGCGAAACAGCGTCGCGGAAACGATCCGGCGGCCGACGAGGCGCGGCTCGAGGCTCAGACGGATGGACTCGACTTCGGGGAGCTCGGGCACGCCACAAGGATAAGGGCGCAAACGAAAGAGCCCCGGGATGAACCCGGGGCTCTGGTCTGTCGCAGCATGCGGCGGCCGA
>DASZWV010000483.1:0-2560 GCA_035546115.1 Phycisphaerales bacterium | reverse complement strand
CGAGGTCGGATGCGCAGCGAATCGAATGAGCTCAGTGCGAGCAGCCGCCGAACCAGGCGTTGAGGAAGTCGAAGATGTCCTGGACGTTGACCGCGGAGTCCTCGTTGAAGTCGGCGGGATTGATGAGGTGGTCGGGGAGGGGTGCGGCGAACCAGGCGTTGATGAAGTCGAAGATGTCCTGCGCGGAGACGGCGCCCGAGCCGTTGAAGTCGCCCGGGCAGGAGATCTGGCCTCTGAAGTACTTCTCGGCCCTGGCCCAGGCGGTCTGGCCGATGCGGGCGCCCATGATGCGGCCCTTGAAGTCGTCGGACATGGTGTGGATGCCGCCGTAGAGGCGCGAGATGGCCGCATCGTCGGCGGCGTCGTAGTAGCGGACGTACTGCGACTGGAACGTGGCGCTGGGCCCGTACTCGAAGGTCAGGAACCCGGGGGAGAAGGTGTAGATGAACGAACCGCCGGGGAAGAACTCGCTCCCGGTGATGCCGGTCATGGCCTCGGCGCCGGCGCGGCTGAAGGTGCTGTGGCCGCTGGTGTAGCCCGCGAAGGCGGGGGTCACGAAGGTGCTCTTCTGGTAGGTGATCCAGGTCTTGGCGCGGATCCAGCCGACGCCGTAGGCCTGCACGGGGGGCACGGGCGCGTTGGCGGGCTGGCCCCGATAGGCGTAGATGGCGATCTCGCCGACGTAGTCCGCGAGCGCGGCGTGACGCTGGCCGGGGGCGGAGCTCTCGGGCGTGATGACCTCGATGAGGCCGGGAACGAGCTGGATGCCCGCGGGGCTGTACGAGAGTTCGCTTGGGTCCGAGCACTGTCCCTGCTCGCAGAGGTAGCGGATGGCCGAGATCGGCCGGACGCTGTCGTAGTAGCCCTTGGTTCCCCAGCAGCCGATCGCGGCGTCGTGCACGGCGCCGTTGATCGCCAGGTACATCTTGACGTCCCACTCGAGCCGGTTCACGATGGGACCGGTGCCGCCGATCCGCAGGACCGTTCGGGGATCGTCGGAGACCTGGTTGCCGATCACGTTCCAGTGGCCCGGGGGCGTTTCGGAGTTCGGACCGTCGGCCCAGAACTCGGCCATGCAGCGGGCCCAGTCCGCCCGATTGACGAGGACGTTTGGCGGATAGGGCTGACCGGTGACGGGGTTGACGGGATAGCCGGTCCCCGCGTTGGACGCCAGGGGGTTGTTGTGGAACGCGGCGGGGGAGATGTTGATCATCACGCCCGCGGCGGGGTCGAGCTGGCTGCTCTTGCGGATGACGTCCGTGAAGTCGGCCTTGAACTGGGCGTCGGTCGCGGTGCCGAGCATGGGGGGCGGGCCCGGATCGAAGTAGGGGTGGATGGTGTCGGGCCGATGAATGGAGAACGGCGCCGCGTTGGCCCAGTGCGGGCAGACGAACGTCTGGATCGCCTGGCCGATGATGATCCCGTTCTGCAGGACGAGGTAGTCGAACGCCAGCGGCTGCCAGCGGTTCGGGAAGTTCATCGTCGTGCCGGGGAGCTTGAAGATGAGCGGATCGTTGACGGTCTGGTATCCGTTGTTCGGGGCGTAGTTGTTGGCCTCGTTCGAGCCGTCGCCGAGGCCGAACGTCTTGATGTCCTCGTAGATCCGGTTGCCGAGGGCCGCAGGGGTGTTGCCGACGGTGGAGGTGTTGTTGATGTCGTAGCCCATCGACGTGAACGTGTTGTCGAGGTTGGTCATCGTGGTGGCGGCGTTCGCCGAGTGGGCGTAGCGCCATCGCAGCAGGCGATACGCCGCGTACGACATGGCCTCGGCCCGGGCGGCCTCAACATCGGCGACGCCGGTCATGCGCTCGTGGTGGAAGACCTGATCGGCGCGAGGATCGAACGCGGCCCAGGCGTCCCACATGGCCGCGGAGACGTGGTAGAGATTGCGGGCGTGCACGGGGGGTCGCGGGGTGTCGACGCGGATGGCGGCGAGGGTCGCTTCATCCCACTGGCGTGCGGCCGACCACTGCGCATGGGCGCTGGATGCGCACAACGCGAAGCCGGCCAGAAGCGCGATGGAGGGAATGTGGGCAAGAGAACGAGCGCTTGGCATGTGCAGCTCCTGATCTGGCGTTGGAAAGCGCCCGCCGGCCCCGGTCGGGCGGCGGAACACAACCGCATCCGTGCGCGGCGTTTGCCGCGGAGACTGAAGAATAATGGAAAGACGGGATGATGCGAGAGGATTTCGCTCCGCGGGCTGAAAAATACCCGAACAGGACCGCATAAGTGCGGGGATTCGCAGGCCGTTCGGTCATGTCCTCAAACTCGACGCGGCGGGGGCGGCAGGTCGACTGCCAACCGCTCGAGTTCCTGAGGAGTCGGAGCGGCCTTCAGGGCGCGGGCGGGATCGAAGAGCGCGAGGCGGAACTCTTCCACGGCCCAGCGGAAGCGCTGCACCGATGCGGGGACATTTCCCGGTTGCATCGCCCATTCGCCCGCGTCGAGATTGACCTTGGGAGCCGCGCGACGCGCCGGGGGGAGGGGCGCTTTGGACGTGGCGCTTCGCGGGGAATTTCGGGCGGCATCGGACTCGTCCGCATCGCCGGACTGAGCGGCC
>DASZWV010000482.1:0-2444 GCA_035546115.1 Phycisphaerales bacterium | reverse complement strand
GAAGGCGGGATTGGGCTTGGGTCGGTAGTCGGCGACCGCCGCGGCCATGACGAGCACGCCCGCGCGAGGCGCGTGGGTGTGCAGCAGGGATTGCAGATCCGCGCAGGTGCGGAAGCGGTGCACATCCATGCCGTCGATCGGGGAGGGATAGAACGGAACCGGGCCGAGGAGGAGCGTGACGTGCCAGCCCTTGGCCACGGCGGCCTCGGCAAGGGCGATGCCCATGCGGCCGGAGGAGCGATTGCCGATGAAGCGCACGGCGTCGATGGGCTCGTGCGTCGGGCCGGCGGTGATGAGGATGCGGCGGGCCGCGACAGCGGAGCGCGGGTAGCCGCGGCGGTGGTGTGGCGGGGCGATCATGAACGCGGGTCTCCGAGCATGAGGTTGACCAGGGAGGTCCACCCCGTCTGGTGAGATGCTCCGAGGCCTCTTCCGGTTTCAGCGTGGAAGTGCTCGTAGAAATAGATGAGCGAGTTCCAGTGAGGGTCTGCGGTGAAGCGGGGATCGTTGCCGTGGCAGGGGCGACGGCCGTCTCTGCCTCGCTGGAACAAGCCGCAGAGCCGCCGGCGGATCTCATCCGCGCACTGGGCGAAGGTCATGGTCCGATCGCCGGACTGCACCGTGAGGTCTTCGCCGTAGAAGTGGTGGTAGCGCTCCAGCGCTTCGATGAGCAGGAAGTTGAGCGGGAACCAGATGGGGCCGCGCCAGTTGGAGTTGCCTCCGAAGAGTGCGCTGGTGGACTCGCCGGGGACATAGTCCACACGGTGCTCCTCGCCGGCGGCATGGAAGACGTACGGGTGTGTCTCGTGGTGCTTCGAAACGGACCGGACGCCGAAGGGGGAGAGAAACTCACCTTCGTTCATGAGGTGCGAGACGACTTTCTGCAGGCGCTCGCGCGTGGGGATGGCGAGGAGCCGCTGCGAGCTGCTCGCACCGCGGTGGCCGCAGTTGCAGGTCTGGAACCAGGGCAGGTCCCTGCGGTGTTCGAGAAACCATTTCATGCGGCGCTTGAAGTCGGGGAGGCGGTCGATGATGTCGCTGTCGAGCACCTCGACGGCGAGGAGGGGGACCATCCCGACGAGTGAACGCACACGCAGCGGCGTTGGGGGCGAATCGCCCATGCGGATCTGGTCGTAGTAGAAGCCGTCCCGCTCGTCCCAGAGGCCGGTTCCGCCGAGCGTGTTGATCGAGTCGGTGATGGCGATGAAGTGCTCGAAGAACTTGGTCGCCATGTCCTCATACGCGGCGTCGGGCGGGTGGTCGCCGTTTCCGCCCGCGAGTTCGAGGGCCATGCTCAGCATGGTGCCGCAGTAGAAGGCCATCCAGGCGGTGCCGTCGGCCTGCTCGAGGTGGCCGCCGGTTGGAAGAGGCCGGGAGCGGTCGAAAACGCCGATGTTGTCCAGGCCGAGGAAGCCGCCGGAGAAGAGGTTTTTTCCGGAAGGGTCCTTGCGATTGACCCACCAGTTGAAGTTGAGAAGGAGCTTCTGGAAACAGCGGGCGAGAAACGTGCGATCGCGGCCCCCCTCCCCGATCACGCCGCGCTTGCCGGTCATCTTGTAGACGCGCCAGCAGGCCCAGGCGTGCACGGGAGGGTTGACGTCGCCGAAGGCGAACTCGTACGCGGGGATCTGCCCGCTGGGATGCATGTACCATTCGCGGAGGAGCAGCACGAGCTGGTCCTTGGCGAACTGGGGATCGATCTGGGCCATGGGGAGCATCTGGAAGGCGAGATCCCACGCGGCGTACCACGGGTACTCCCACTTGTCGGGCATGGAGACGATGTCGCGGTTGTTGAGGTGGCGCCAGTCGGCGTTGCGCCCGGCGAGGCGCTCGTGCGGCGGGCGCGGCTGGGCGGGGTCGCCGTCGAGCCATGGGGCGATGTCGTAGTTGTAGAACTGCTTGGACTACAGGAGACCCGCCGCGGACTGGCGAGCGATGCGACGCTCCTCGGACGAGAGGCTCGCGTGGCCGCGGGAGAGGTAGAACTCGTCGGCCTCGCGCTGCCGCTCGGCCAAGATCAGGTCGAACTCGCGACCGAACGTGGGTTGCGCGCTGGATTCGGCCTTTCGCAGGCGAAGCCGGAGCGTGACCGACTGCGCCGCGGAGACCTCGAGCCTGTACCACGCGGCCGCCTTCGTGCCGCGCTGCTCGGGGGTCACGGCCTGGGTGCGGCCGTGGATGACGCGTTCGTGGAAGGAGTCCTTGACGTACGGCGAGTCGTTCGGGGCGCGCCAGAGACGCTCGCGGTTCGTGTCGTTCTCCGTGAAGAGCAGCTCGGGGTGTGAGCCGTCGGGGGCGCGCTCGGCTGTGAGGCGGTATTTGCCCAGGGTCGGGTGCGAGGCAGCGACGACGCCGGCGGCATCGGCCTTGAGCATCGGGCGGATGCCGCAGGCGTCCTCCGCGGCGGGGCGGCAGCCCCAGGACCAGGTGTTGGCGAACCAGAG
>DASZWV010000481.1:0-4737 GCA_035546115.1 Phycisphaerales bacterium | reverse complement strand
GGCGAGGGAGGCGATCTGGTGACGATGTCCCGGTACGACGACTTCGAGTTCGCCTGCCAGTGGAAGATCGCCACCGGCGGCAACTCCGGGATCATCTACCACGCCACCGAGGACCACGGCGCGCCGTGGGAGACCGGGCCGGAGATGCAGATCCTCGACGATGAGGTGCACGGCGACAAGGCCAAGGCCCGCACCCGCGCCGGGGCGATGTACGACCTGTTCGGCGTGAGCGCGGACACCTGCCGCCCCGCAGGAGAGTGGAACACCGCGAAACTCCGGATCCAGGGCACGCACCACCAGTACTGGCTCAACGGCGTGAAAGTGATCGACGTGGATACCACCAGCCAGGCGTACAAAACGGCCCTCGCCGAGAGCAAATGGACGCACTACCCGGACTTCAACACGCGGCCCAAGGGCCACATCGATCTGCAGAACCACGGCGACGAGGTCTGGTTCAGGGATCTGCGGGTACGGGACCTGAAATAGGCCGCGGCCCGCTCAGAACTTGACCCACGTGTTCGCCTTCGCGCTGGCGATCACTCGCTCGATGAAACGCACACCACGTGCCCCATCGTCGAAGGTCGGGAACTCTGCGCCGAGGCCGGTGGGCTCTTTGCCTGCCCGGCGGGCAAGGATGGCCTCGGCGACGCCGACATAGATGTTGGCGAAGGCTTCGATGAAGCCCTCCGGGTGGCCCGGCGGCAGGCGCGAGGCGCGACGTGCGCTCGCGTGCAGTCCCGCCCCGCCCCGGGTCAGGATCCTCGCCGAGCCGTCGGCACGGTGCCATGCGAGCGTCTCGGGCTCCTCCTGACGCCAGGCGAGCGAGCCGCGGTCACCGTGCACGCGGAGCACAAGACCGTTGCGGTCACCGATGCACACCTGGCTGACGCTGAGCACGCCGCGGGCGCCGCCCCGGAACCGGAGCAGGACGCTCGCATCGTCGTCCAGCCGCCGGCCGGGGACGAGACTCGAGAGATCGGCGCACAGCGATTCGATCCGCAGACCGGTGACCGTGGCCACAAGGTTCTCCGCGTGCGTGCCGATGTCGCCGATCGTCCCGCCCGGGCCGGCGATCATGGGATCGGTGCGCCACGCGGCCTGCTTCTGGCCCTTTTTCTCGATCGACGCGGCGAGCCAGCCCTGGTGATACTCGACGAAGACCTTGCGGATACTTCCGATGTCACCCGCTCGCACCATGGTCGCGGCTTGTTTGACCATCGGGTAGCCGGTGTAGTTGTACGTCACGGCGAATACCACTCGGCGCTTGCGTGCAAGCGCCACAAGGGCACGGGCCTCGCGCGAGTTCGTGACCATCGGCTTGTCACAGATGACGTTGAACCCGGCTCGCACGAAAGCGCTGGCGATCTCGAAGTGGGTCGCGTTCGGCGTGACGATCACGACGGCGTCGATGCGCTCATCCGGCGGCAGGGCCCGCTCCCGCCGGAGCATCTCGCGCCAGTCCGGGTACACACGCTCAAGACCCAGCTCGCGCCCGGATGCGAGCGATCGCGCCGGCGTCGAAGAGAGCGCGCCCGCGGTCAATCGCCATCGTCCATCCAGCGCACTCGCCAAGCGATGCACGGCGCCGATGAACGCCCCGCGCCCGCCCCCCACCATGCCGAGAGTGAGCACTCAGGCCTCCTTTGAGAACGCCGCATCGAAGGCCGCGCTGTTGGCCGGAAAATCCAGCCTGCGAACGAACCCGCAGGCCTCGGCCGCCCCGTGCCGGCGGTCCATGCCGGAATCCTCCCATTCCACGCTGAGCGGTCCGGAATACCCCGCGCGGTTGAGGGCACGCACGATCTCCTCGAATCTGATCTCGCCGCGCCCCGGCGAGCGGAAGTCCCACCCGCGGCGCGGGTCGCCAAAGGGAAGATGGGAGCCGAGCAGACTGCTCGTGCCGTCGAGTGTGCGCATGGCGTCCTTGATGTGACAGTGGAAGATGCGATCCGGAAACGCATCGACGAACCTCGCCGGATCGATGCCCTGCCAGACAAGGTGCGACGGGTCGAAGTTGAAACCGAAAGCCTTGTGCCCCCCTACTGCATCGAGCGCTCGCCGGGCGGTGTGAAGGTCGTAGGCAATCTCGGTCGGGTGCACCTCGAGGGCGAATCGCACGCCGACGGCGGAGCACGCGTCAAGAATGGGGCCCCAGCGTCGCGCAAAGTCGTCGAAGCCGGCGTCGATCTCTTCGCGCGAAGTCGGCGGGAAGAAGTACAACTTGTGCCAAATCGATGAGCCCGTGAATCCGTTGATCACCTTGACGCCCATCGCCGCGGCCGCCCTTGCCGTGGCGATCATCTCCTCGGCGGCGCGCCGACGGACGCCCTCGGGGTCTCCGTCTCCCCAGACGCGCTCGGGGAGGATCGAGCGATGCCGGCCGTCGATCGGGTCGCAGACCGCCTGCCCGACGAGATGGTTGCTTACGGCCCAGCACTTCAGACCGTGCCGCGCGAGAAGATCGCGCTGGCCGGCCGCGTAGCCGGGCTCCGCGAGTGCGCGGCCCACCTCAAAGTGATCACCCCAGCAGGCGACTTCCAGTCCGTCGTATCCCCAGCCCGCCCCCTTATGCCCGCTCCCTCCGCTGCTTCCCGCCATGGCCGCGAGTGTCTGAAGGGGAAGGTCGGCCCACTGGCCGGTAAAGAGCGTGACGGGACGCGCCATGAAAAGTCCTCAACGTGCGGCCGCATTGCGCGGACCGGAACGACCTTTTTCAGTGTACCACGGCCCACCCGCTTGCGGACATGGGCGGCAGCAAGTACTCTTGGCAACAACCGGAGGCACGCCATGAACGCTCACTCGATCCCGGCGGACTCGCAGGACGATCGTCACCCCCTCTCGCGCCGGCGATTCCTCGCCGCGGCAGCGGGAACGGCCGCCGCTACCGCACTTGCGTCCAGCGTCGGGCGGGCGCTCGGAGCAAGGGCCGATGGAACACCATCCCCCGCGGCTCCCGAGCAGCCCGCACCCAAGGCCAAGGGACGGGTGGTCGCCGGCGAGGGGGACGTCCTGAAGATCGGCATCATCGGAATCGGCGGGCAACCGGGCGCCTGTGCGATGGGCCGCGGGCACGCGATGTCGCTGGCCAGTCTGGCCGCGAAGGGACGGGAAAAGGTGCAGGTCGTCGCCCTCTGCGACCTTTGCCAGCCGTACCTGGAGCAGGGGCGGTCGGCACTGGAGCAGGCCCAGCCCGGAGTGAAGGTCGAGACCTATCGCAAGTCGGCCGATCTCCTCGCGCGGGACGACATCCACGGCGTTGTTGTCGCGACCCCCGAGCACTGCCATGCCGCGAACGCCATCGAGGCCATCCTCGCGGGCAAGGACCTGTACGTCGAGAAGCCGATGTGCCTCAACCTCGACATGGCGATGGGCCTGTGGCGGGTGGCCAGGGCGAACCCCGATGTGATCGTGCAGGTCGGGGCGCAGAAGACCCGCCTGCCTCGGTTCCACGAGGCCCGCAAGCTCATCAAAGAGGGCAAGATCGGCGTTCCGACGACGAGCCAGACGTCATACTGCCGCAACGTCAGGGGTGGCGAATGGCGATACGGGTTTGACAAGAACTGGAAGCAGGGCGCGGACATCGATTGGGATGCCTGGTGCGCCCCCCTGGGCCGCATGGACTGGGACCCGAAACTCTTCTCGCAGTGGCGGCGGTATCGCAAAACCTCGACGGGGATCATCGGCGATCTCCTGGTGCACCAGATGACGCCGATGATGATGGCGATCGACCAGGGATGGCCGGTGCGCGTGGTCGCGACCGGCGGTCACCTGCTAGACAAGGAGATGGAGAACTTCGACAACGTCTCTCTCGAGGTGCAGTTCGAGACTGGCCACACCATGATCGTCACGGGTTCGACGTGCAACGACACCGGGCTGGAAACGCTCATCCGCGGCAACAAGGGGAACATCTTCCTCGGCGACCGCCACTGCGTCATGCGCCCCGAGCGGGCCTTCGCCGAAGAGGTGGACCCGATCAAGGTGGAGTGCCCGGACATCGGCGATGACCAGGATGCGCACCGGCTGGGCTGGCTCAAGAGCATCCGCACGCGCGAGAAGCCCGACTCGGGCGTCGACCTGGGTTTGCAGGTGATGGTGATCGTTGATCTCGCGGCGCGTTCGATGTGGGAGGGCGGCGCGTTCGCGTTCGATCCCAAGACGATGACCGCGAGGAAGGTGTGACGCCACCCTCGAGTTCATCGGTGCTGCTGGCCACGCAGGCGATGGGGACGCGGTTCGAGATCGTCCTGCACGGAGAGGATGAGGGTCGTCTTCGTGCCGTCGGCGAGGAGGCCGTGCGTGCGATCGAGCACTGGCACGGACGCTTGTCACGTTTCATGCCCGAGAGCGACGTATCGCGCCTGAATCGTGACTCGGGCGCCCGGGTGGGCGATGATCTGCGTGACCTACTCGATGTCTGCGATGAGGTGCGGCTGGCCAGTCGCGGCGCCTTCGACCCGCGCATCGGACCGGAACGCTGCCTCGATCTCGGAGCGGTTGGCAAAGGCTGGGCACTCGATCAGGCAGCCGCGATCGTGCTCGAACATGGGCTCACGACCGCACTTCTGCACGGGGGAGGCTCGTCGGTGGTGGCGATCGGTGCTCCGGCGAATGCCGAGGGATGGCCCATCGCGATCCGCTCCGATGGCGAGGCGCTGCGAGTGCTTCTGCACGATCAGGCGCTCGGCGTCTCGGCGCCGCGCGGGCGCGTGGATGCGTGCGGCGTGACCCACATCGTCG
>DASZWV010000480.1:0-4977 GCA_035546115.1 Phycisphaerales bacterium | reverse complement strand
AGATGCCGGCGGGGCGCGGGCCGCAGGTGAATCCGTTCGCGACGATGCACAGGTACATCTGGGTGATCGAGGGGGGCTATCTCGTGCTGGCGGTGCTGGCGGTGTGCCTGATCGTTCTGGGGATCGGGTTGACGCGACGGTCGGCTTGGGCGGGCGGGGGCATGCGCCTGTGGGGCGTGTGGGCGCTGCGGGGGGCGATCGGGCTCGGCGCGATGTGGGGGCTTGTCGAAGGTTCGATGATGATGGAAATGGTGCAGGCCGGTCAGGCGGGCACGCCCGCGGGATCGATGCGCGGCGGGCCGCCGCCGGAGTTCGGGATGGTGATGGGGATCGTCGTGGGCGTGATGGTGTCGGTGTTCCTGGCGATTTTTCCGATGTTCATCACGATCTGGTTCTCGGTGCGGAGCGTGCGGGCGGAGGTGGAGCGGTGGCGGTCGGGGGTGGCTCAATGAGCGAGCCGTCGATGGAGATGCCGCCGTCGATGTCGGTGGAGGTTGCGGAGACCGTTGCGGCCGGAGCGGGCGCGGAGGCGATCGCGCCGCCGACGTCGCCCGGGATGCTCAGTGCGCCGGAGCGCGAGTCGGCGTGGCCGACGGCGGTGGGGATCGTGATGATCGTGCTCACCGCGGGGGGTGCGTTGGGGTCGTCGGGGAGCTTCGTGTGGCAGCTGTTGGGACTCGCCACCGGCGAGATGGAGGCGGGGCGGATCTGGCCGCGGATGATGCAGGCTCTGGCGTTGGGGAGCTTCGTGCTGTGGATGGTCTGGTTGACCGCGGCGATCTGTCTGCTGTTGCGAAAACCCTGGACGCGGCGGGTGCTGCTGGCGTGCGCCGCGGCGAAGCTCATCCTGGGTGGGGTGGAGTTCACGACAACCTACGCGAGCGTGCCCGACCTGTGGACGACGGTGTTTGGAGGGGTGTGGCTGCTCATCGCGTCGGCTTTGCCGGTGTTCACGCTGATCTGGTTCACCCGCCGGGGCGTGCGGGCGGCGGTGGAATCGTGGCGGGCGCGTGCGGGGGCGGCGGGTTTGTGATATTCTGCGCGGCCGATGCACTGCAAGAACTGCAACTACGCCCTGTGGGACCTGGCCGCGCGGCAATGCCCGGAGTGCGGGACGCCGTTCAAGCCGAGCGACTTTGAGTTCACGCTCAACGCGGTGCGGTTCTGCTGCCCGCACTGCGGGCAGGCGTACTACGGGACGGGGCCGAAGGGGCACCTCGTGCCGCGGTCGTTCAACTGCGTGTCGTGCGGGCGGGCGGTGGACATGGACGAGATGGTGCTCCGGCCGACGGAGGGGGTGGCGGAGCACCAGACGAACGCGACGGCGATCTCGTGGGCGAACAAGCGCGAGAAGGGGTGGTTCAAGGCGTTCTTCATCACGATGGGGAACGCGATGGGAAACCCGAACCGCGCGATCGATGCCGTTCCGGAGGGGAGTTCGACGTGGCTGGCCATCGCGTACATGGCGATCCACGCGATCCCGCAACTGCTGCTGAGCGGGGCGATCTTCTTTTTTTTCATGTTCGGGGTCGTCCTGAGCACGGCCCGGGGCGGGCCCGCGTTCGGGCTCATCGTCGCGGTCCTGGGGGCCATCTTCGCTGCGCCCCTGCTGGTGGTGCTGTGGGCGAGCCTGATGCACGTGCTGCTGCTCATGACGGGGCCGACGAAGGGGTGGGGCCGCACGATGCACGCGGTGTGCTACAGCGCCGGGAACAACTTCATCTCGATGATCCCGTGCATCGGGTTCTACTTCTGCTGGGCGGGGATGCTGTGGTGGTCGATCTCGGCGGCGTTCATGCTGGCGCGCGGGCACGGTGTGCGGGCCTGGCGGGCGGCGGTCGCGGCGGTGGTTCCCGTGGTGCTCATCATCGTGCTCGGGGCTGGCGGGATCGCCGCGATGATGTACGGCGTGCAGCGGAGCATGCGGGTGGCGGCGACGTCGATGCCGGGGATGCCGAGCATGCACGCGACGAACGCGGCGGCCGGGCAGCGGGTGGCGGGCGTGCTGACGCTCCCGGGGATTCCGCGCACGGCGCATCCGGCCGAGATGCTGCTGGATCACCGGATCAGCGCGGCGGAGATGCTGCTGCCGGGGTCGGCGTCTGATACGGCGTCGTGCAGCGTGCAGGGATTGACGCTCAACCAGTTGTCGTACAACTTCGGCGCCCAGGGCACGGAGCGGCAGACGCTGGCGACGGATCCGAACCTGGTTGGGCCGGCGTGCCGCGTGGGGGATTTCGTGTTCACCTATGGCGGAATGCCGGATCCCGCGCCCGATGCGGAGTTGTGGCTCGCGATCGGGTGGCCGGATCCGGCGCTGAACAAGAAGGACCCGGCGGAGGTGGTGATCGTGAAGCCGCGGGGCACGTCGGAGGTTGTGCCGACGGCGCAGTTCACGGTGGCGCTGGATGAGCAGAACGATCTGCGGAAGAAGCACGGATTGGCCGCGCTTCCGCACCCGCGGACGGTGATGGCGACGAGCAAGAAGGTGTCGTCGCCCTACGGCGGGCCGCGCTCGACGGTGACGGTGAGCGGCGGGAGCGGCGCGGGCGGCGGAGGAACAGGGCCGGGGATGAGCGGGAAGGTGGGGGGCGAGCGGTTCGGGGGCGCGGCGGATCAGGATCGGGTGAACACGCTGGCGGGGGCGCTCCGCGGCGTGAACAAGCCGGTGGGGCACATCGCGGAGCTGATGGGCAACGAGTCGTTCGATGCGTACGACTTCATGGATGGCTCGGAGTTCAGCGGGGGCGGGCAGATTGCGCGGATGAAGCGGATCAAGTTCGGCGGGACGAACCTGCTGGCGTACTCGAAGCTGGCGCCGGGGAAGCGTCGCGAGCAGGAGAAGCTGGCCGCGGATGGGCTCGACGCGAAGACCATCGCGTATCGCATCGGGGATGTGGTGTTCACGCATCGGGGGATCGACCCGGCGAAGGTCCCGTACGGCTCGAAGCAGCGCGAGCTGTGGATGGTGATCGCGTGGCCGGAGGCGATGCGGGAGAGCGAGGCCGATCCGGACCGGCGGGTGTACGTGGGGCTCGCGGATGGATCGACGAAGTCGTTCCGGCTGGAATCCTTCGGGGATGAGCTGGACAAGCAGAACGCGCTGCGCGATGAGTTCGGGCTGGAACCCCTGCCGCGGCCGGAGGATGTCGGGGAAGATTCGCCGGCGGTGGGGAGTGCGGAGCCGGCGATGAAGGTTGGGCCGTAGGAGCGCCGTGGAAAAGGAGCCCCTGCGCTGCTGCTCCTGAATCTACCGCAGCTCGCCGAGGAACTCCGCGAGGCGGTCCATGCCCTTGTTGATGGTGTCCTCGGAGCAGGCGAATGAGAAGCGGACGTGGTTCCTGGCGCAGCCGCCGAAGTCCTCGCCGGGGACGGCGGCGACGTGCTTGGCGGCCAGGAGCGCCTCGCAGAACTGCTGGGGCGAGTCGATGGGCGCGGCGCGGTGCTTCTTGCCGAAGTGGGCCGAGATGTCGGGGAAGGCGTAGAACGCGCCGGTGGGGCGGGGGCAGACGAGGCCGGGCATGGCGGTCATGCGCTTGTGGATGAGCGCGGCGCGTCTGCCGAAGGCCTCGCAGAAGCGGCGGGCGTCGGGCTCGCACTCGGTGAGGGCGGTGCGGATGGCGGGGTAGACGAAGCTGGTGATGTTCGTGGACATCTGCCCTTGCAGCGTGGCCATGGCCTGCATGAACTTCAGGCCCCACTCGCCGGAGGTGGCGGTGTAGCCGATGCGCCAGCCGGTCATGGAGTAGGCCTTGGAGAGGCCGTTGAGCGTGATGGTGCGCTCGGCGATCTCGGGGACTGATCCAATCGAGAAGTGGGGGATGCCGCCGTAGGCGATCTTCTCGTAGATCTCATCGACGACGATGACGAGGTCGGGCGCGGTCTTCCTGGCGGCCTCGGCGACCACGGCCGCGAGGGCTCGCAGCTCGCTCTCGGTGTACATCGTGCCGCAGGGGTTGCTCGGCGTGCAGAGCACGAGCACGCGGGAGCGCGGCGTGATGGCCCTGCGGAGCTGCTCGGGCGTGATCTTGAAGTCGGCCTGGGGCGTGGAGGGAATCTCGACGATCCTGGCGCCGGCGAGCTCGGCGAGGGGCGCGTAGCTCACCCATGCGGGCACGGGCAGGAGACACTCGAGCTGCTCCTCCTCCGGACCCAAGAAGACCGAGCGCAGGTGCCCCATTTGCGAGCGCAGCTTCGAGACTTGCTCGAGATCCATCCCCGAGACGAACGAGCTCACGCTCTGAACCGTCTGCTCGCGAGGGCTTGACATCAACATTGGCCATGACGGCAGATCAAACAGGCACTGCATCACCGTGTACAGCGCATGCTTTCCGCCGGCGGAGATGCCGATGTGCTCGGGCGTGACGTTGGGGAGCCCGTTGGCCCTGGAGACCTTGTCGGCGATGATGCGGCGGGTCTCGTGGTCGCCCATGGTGGGCATGTACTTGGTCTGCCCGGCGAGCAGGGCCTTGATCGCGGCGTCCTTGATGGGCTGGGGCGTGTCGAAGTCGGGCTCGCCGGCGGCGAAGGAGACGACGTCGACGCCCTGCCGCTGCATCTCCTTGGCGCGGTTCATGACGGCCACGGTGGCGGAGGGCTTGAGGTCGGTGACACGCCGGGAGAGTTTCATGTGGGGGAGAATATGGGGGATGAACGATGTGGGATGTACGAGGCATTGAAACACGGCGGGCCCGGTTGGACCACGGGGATATGCGCTCGCCTTACCATTGTTCCAATGGAGCCCGTTGAATCGCCAACATTTCTCCGCGAAGCAGCAGCGCACGGGATTGGCGTAGATCCGGCGTTCGCTCGCAAGTGGCCGCGCAATCTCTCGTTCCAAGGCAGACCCGGCGGAACGCGCTACTGGACCCCGCCTGAAGAGGTCGAGGCCCTGCCGGCATTCATCGACGCGGTTCTCGATGGACTGGGACCGTGGCGTTGCGCCGTCCTTTGGCCCAAGTGTGTTCCCTTCGATGC
>DASZWV010000479.1:0-4264 GCA_035546115.1 Phycisphaerales bacterium | reverse complement strand
CGCGAGGGCCAGACTCGAGCGCTCACACTCGCGCGCGATCGCCCAAACGCCCGGGGGATCGGCTGGTATCGGCGCCGTTCTTCTCGAGCATCGCCACAAACCGCGCGAGCGCATCCGGCGACTGCACAAAGTACAGCGACGGCTCGATGAGCTCCAGCTCCGACACCGCCGGCCGCCCCTCCGCGTCACGCACAAGGTCGACGCGCGCGTACCGGCAACCGGCCGGCGCGGCCGCAAGCGCCTGGCGCGCCACGCCGATCTCCCGATCCGTGGGGTCCTCGGACGCATCCACGCGCTCGTGCTCGCCGGCAAACCTGGGCCGCTTGCGGATCGCGTGCGTCCACGCCGAATCGATCCAGATCAGCGAGCGCTCCCCCGGATCCTGAAACCCGTGCAGATACGGCTGCACGAGCACATCCACGCGCGACGAGAGATCCCGGATCCACCACGCCGCACCGCCTATCTCCTCCGGCGCGAACCGCCGCACGCCGGCCGATCCGGCGCCGATCGCGGGCTTCACGACGCAGCCGTGGCGCAGGTCCATCCCGCCAAGAACGTCGCCCGCCGGCTCCCTCCCCCTCGGCGTGAGCCGAGTCGGCACCACCGGCACGCCCGCCTCGGCGAGCGACAGCAGATACCTCTTGTGGATGTTCCATCGCACGATCGAGGCGCCGTTGACCAGTGTGGTCCGCGCCGCCGCCGCGTCGATCCACCGCAGAAACTCTTCCGGCCGCTCGTGATAGTTCCACGACGATCGGATCGCCAGCACGTCCAGCCCATCGACCGACGCTTCCGGATCATCCCACGCGACATCCACCGGCTCGTGCCCCGCCTCGCGCAGTGCCGCGTGCAACAGCGCGGCATCGGGATCCGGCTCGGGCAGAACGCGGCATGTCACAAGGCCGACTCGCACTCAATCCTCCGTGAACAGGGCGGGTCAGGATTCGGGACTCGCCGGCGCCTCGAACACCATGTAGTACTGCACGCCGTACACCGGATACTGGCTGTCGCACCGATAGCTTCGGAAGATCCTCGGGTCTAGGTCGCGATCCGCGCACACCTGCCGCAGCACATCCTGGTACGCCACCACCTCCGCGACGCGGCAGGGCATGATACCGCGCCCGAGCAGACGAACATTCTCGAGCAGATCGAGCCGGTACGGGTCGAACGAGGGATCGTTCGGCGACGCGGCCCCGCGCAGCAGGATCTCGTAGAGCCGCATCTCCGGCTCCTTCCCCGCCCACACATCCTCGTGCACGAGCACGTCGAAGATCAATCGCTCGCACGGCACGTCGAGGCGGATGTTCGGGCCCGTGAACGGCGCACCCGGCGACGACCAGCGCGGATACAGCCCCGGCGCATAGTGCGAGAGGAACAGGTCGCACACCGCCGCGGTGCCCACGCCGTCGCCCTCCATCCTGCAGATCGAGTAGTCCCCCGCCTCCGTGATCGTGACCGACGGAACCGGCTGAGAACAGTACTGATCGAGCAGGACCGGGAGCTCGTACTTGTCCACCGCGTTGGACGCGGCCGCGTGCGGACCGTCCGTCGCCGGCTGCCGGCGGCGGCTGCCCACGGTGATCGGAAGCCCCGGCCGCAGCCGGCGCAGCCCGACGAACCCCGTCACATTGATGCGATCGACCGTGACGCCGTCCGCGTTCGGGAGCAGGAAGCACGTGTTGATGCCGACCTCGGCGATCATGCCGCGAAGGTTCCCCGCGCTCTTGCACGCCGCCTGGCGATTGGCCATCTCGAACTTCGCCCGAGCCTCCGGCAGCCAGGCGCTGGCGATCGCGTCGAGCGCATGCTTGCCGCCGACCTCGTCGGTCAGAAACGCCTCGAACTCCTCGACGGCCCGGATCCACTCGCTCACGGCATCGGCGTCGGAGACCTTGCCTCGGGCGGACTTGCCGATCTTGTACAGCGCCTCCGGGCCCGGCATCGCGCAGAGCATCGCGAGCGAGTCGCGCTTCGCGAGCGCACCGAGCAGCCGGCTCGCGACATCCTTTGCCAGGCCGAGCGTCGAGGTCAGATCGATGGGAGCGCGGATCGGTCGAGGGAGCGCGGCAAACAGGTGAGATCCCGCCTCGCTGAGCAGACTGGCCACCTCAATCACACGGCGTTCCAACATCCGTACATCATCCGAACGAACAGGCGGCATTTCGGTGGCTACTTTGGGCATGGCAACAGTTTAGCACATTTCTGATCGGGCGTCACACCAAGTTCGTTGACCTAGCCGATTCATTTCGCTCAGATAAATTGAAACAGTAGGCTGGCGAACATATTCTGGCAATGTACACTCCGGAAGAGCAGGTGATTCTGGCGACCACCCGGCTCCACGGCGCATCGAGTGCCCGCGCGTACGCACTCGTGCTCTCCGCCATCGCCCGACACCCGCTCAGGAGCACCCGAAATGCATCAGTTCCACCGACCCGACCTGCCCTCCGCACCCCGCCGCGCCCTTCCAGCCTTCCTCGGCCGGGCGCTGCGAGCCGCGACAAGCCCCGGGGCGATCGCGCGAGGCCTCTTCGCCGCGGCAGCCGCTCTGGCCCTGTGCGCAGCGCCCGCATTCGCCCAGTGCACGAACTACACCGTTGTCGCCGGGCCCGCGCAGTACATCACCGCCGGGACCGACATCGGCAACCACGACGATGAGGCGATGACCAGCATCACGCTCCCATTCCCCGTCTCCGTGTACGGGAACACCTACACGTCCGCGTACGTGAGCAGCAACGGCTATATCGAGTTCGGATCCGATGGGCAGTTCTACCAGAACTCCTGCCTCCCGCTGTCCAACACCGACTACAGCACCTTCATCTCGGCCTCGTCGCCGACGGTGGTCGCGATCCTGCCGTTCTGGACCGACCTCTCGACCTACAACCCGCTCTCCCCGGACAACGGCAAGGGCGTGTACACCGAGGTGCTCGGCACCCCCGGCAGCCAGGACTTCGTCGTCGAGTGGCGAGCCTTCGCCAACGGCCTGACCGACTCGACCGTGTTCTTCGAGGTCATCTTCCACGAGAACCAGACCTACTTCGACTACGTGTACTACACCCTCCCGGCGCTGAGCAACGCCACCATCGGCGTCTCGCGCACCGACCTGGACATCATGACCTTCGCGCTCACGCACACCGCGGCCCAGTACGAGTGCTTCGCCAACACCCTCGGCGCAACCGCCGTGAAGGGCTTCGGGTCGACCTCTCTCCGGTTCACCTGGTGCGCATCGACCGTGGGCGCCTGCTGCGACTCGGAGGCCGCCTGCATCGTCGCCTTCTCCTCGGATTCCTGCCAGGGCACCTCCCAGTTCCAGCCGGGAGTCGCGTGCTCTCCGAGCCCGTGCACCGCGCCCAGCAACGACGGTTGCGCCAGCGCGACCGACATTGCCTCCCTCTTCTTCCCCAACGATCCCAACCCGATCGACAACGGCGCCGCCGCGGACGATACAACCGACTGCGGCACGGCCTCCCACGGCATCTGGTACTCCTACTTCGCCTCCGAAGACACCGCCCTCCGCTGCGCCGCCATCGGCTCCCAGAAGGCCTCCTGGGCCACCGCCCCGGACTGCTCCACGCTTCCTCACTGCGTCTCGGGCGGGACCAGCACCTCGGTCTTCGTCCCGGCCGGACAATCGGTGAACCTCCTCGCATCCAACGCCAGCCCCGCGGCGGATCCCGCCGCGCCGCTGATCCTCTCGTTCCACACGCGCACCGCCGTCTCCGATTCCGCATGCACCATCGCCCCGACCACCACGGCCTACGTCGCCGGCGACACCGACATCGGCAACCACTCCAGCCCCGGCACCGACGCTTCCACGGCCCTCGCCTTCCCGTTCCCGGTCTCCCTGTACGGCCTCTCGTACACCGGCGCGAACGTCAGCGACAACGGCTACATCGAGTTCGGCGGACCCACCGCCAACCCGAGCTACCTCTGCCTGCCCGTCTCCAACCTGCCCAACGCGGCCATCTTCCCGTATCGCGAGGACCTCATCACCTCGACCGCCGGCGGCAAGGGCATCTTCACGAGCGTGAGCGGCTCGCCCGGCAGCCGCCAGTTCGTCGTCGAGTGGCGCGCCGCTCGATACAGCGTCTACGTCAGCCCGAACACCATCCAGATGAAGTTCGAGGTCATCTTCTACGAGAACCAGCCCTACTTCGACATGGTCTACGACACCATCCCCGCCTTCGGCGGCGCGACCGTCGGCGTGCAGGCCTCCGGCACCGGGCCCTCGACGGAGTTCGAGTGCAACTCCAACGTGGGGAACGCG
>DASZWV010000478.1:0-3375 GCA_035546115.1 Phycisphaerales bacterium | reverse complement strand
ATCCACGTGCGGCCCAAACACCACCACCCGAATCCCACCCTTCACCTTCACCATCCGAATCAGCTCCAGCCCCGTCTCCCCCGCCTCCAGATCCACGATCAACGCCCGAACCGGCGAATCCCCCAGACGCGCCGCCATCATCTCCCGGTTCCGCACCGGACGGCACGAAATCCCCAGCGAATCCGCCGCGGACTTGATCCGAGTCGCCCAGATGAGATCAGCGGCACAGAAGACTATCATCCCAACCCTCCGACCCGCCCCGATGCGCCGGTTTGGGGGTGCGTTTGTCTGAACTGTACCAGGCGTTTGTCCCGCACGAGTACGGACGCTCGTGCTCAAAGCACTCCAGGCGCGGGCCGGTTCGGCCCGTCGAGTCGAAGACGGAACATCCCACCCATGTCGCAGACCACCATCGCTCCTCCGAACTCCAAGAAACCCGTTCAACGCCGCGAACTGTTCAAGAGCCCCGTCTTCGACGAGGTCGGCCTCCCGCGTGATCCCGACAACCTGTACCTGCAGACCGTGGACACCATGCTCACCGCGGCCGAGATGCTCGAGGTCTCGCACGAGGTGCAGATCATCCTCGCCCAGCCCAAGAACGAGATCATGGTGCACTTCCCCGTCCGCATGGACGACGGCACCTTCAAGCTCTTCAAGGGGTACCGCGTCCAGCACAACAACGCCCTCGGCCCCTACAAGGGCGGCCTCCGCTTCCACCCGGATGTGCACCTCGACGACGTCAAGTCGCTCGCCCTGCTCATGACCATGAAGACCTCCCTCGTCCGCGTGCCCTTCGGCGGCGGCAAGGGCGGCATCAAGGTCGATCCACGCAAGCACTCCAACAGCGAGATGGAGCGCATCGTCCGCCGCTTCACCAGCGCGATCGCTCATCAGATCGGCCCCGACTACGACATCCCCGCCCCGGACGTCGGCTCCACCGCCCAGCACATGGCCTGGATCGCCGACACCTACGGCTTCCTCTCCGAGGTCGGCGGCCACCAGCCCGAGGCCGTCATCACCGGCAAGCCCGTCGAGTACGGCGGCTCGCTCGGCCGCGAGAAGGCCACCGGACAGGGCCTCGTCGACACCCTCGTCGAGCTCGCCCCCGAGCTGGGCATCAAGATCCAGGGCATGAAGTTCAGCCTCATCGGCTACGGCAACGTCGGCTCCTGGACCGGCCGCATCCTCGGCAAGATGGGCGCCAAGCTCGTCGCCGTCATGGACCACACCGGCGCCATCCGCAACGACGCCGGCATCGACACCGAGACCCTCGCCGGCCACGTCGCCAAGAACGGCGGCGTCGGCGCCTTCGCCGCCGCCACCAAGTGCTCCACCGAGGAGTTCTACAAGACCAAGGTCGACTGCTTCATCCCCTGCGCCCTCGAGCAGATGGTCAAGGACCGCGAGGCCAAGATGATCGACGCCAAGGTCGTCGTCGAGGGCGCCAACGCCCCCACCACGCCCGCCGGTGACCGCATCCTCAACGATCGTGGCATCGAGGTCATCCCCGCCATCCTTGCCAACGCCGGCGGCGTCACCGTCTCCTACTTCGAGTGGGTCCAGAACAAGTCCTGCGTCGTCTGGGACGCCGAAGAAGTAGACGCCGCCCTCAACCGCCACATGGTCGCCGCCGCCCGTCGCACCACCCTCGCCCGCCAGAAGTACAACTGCGACATGCGCACCGCCGCCTACATCGCCGCCCTCGAGAACATCAACAAGGTCTACCAGCTCCGCGGCATCTTCCCGTAATCACCCCGACCAGCCCATGACCCCACGAACCCCCGGCCCCCGGGGGTTTTTTCATGGCCCGCCGCCCGGCGAAGCCCCTCCTCTTTGCACGCCGCTTCCGCCCGCCTCCAGCCTCGCCAGTTCCTTCTCGGCATCCGCCTTCGTGTCGGCGAAGTTGAGCGCTTTGCGAAGCGTCGCCTTCGCCTCATCCATCTTGCCGGCGTCCTCGAGCGCGAACGCCAGCGTCATGTACGGCCCGCCACTCAGCGGGCGATTCCCGCCCTTCTCCACATCCGCCACCGCCAGCCGGAACGCCTCCATCGCCGCCTCCGGATGCCCATGCTTGGCGTACATCACGCCAAGATTCTGGTACGCCTGGTACGCCTGCGGCAGATACCTCGCCGCTTCCTTGAAGGCCCGCTCGGCCTCCTTCAGCTTCCCCTCATCACGCATCCGGCTGCCATAGGTGAACCACGCCCTTCCATCCGTCGGATTGAGCTGCGTCGCCGCCAGGAAGAACTCATCCGCCTGCGACCCTCGCCCCTGCCGCTCGAGCTCCATCGCGTAGTTCGTCAGCACCTGCGACCCCGGCGAGACCTCCACCGCATGGCCCCAGAGCGTCTCCGTGCTCCGCCAGAATCCCGTCTGCGCGTACGTCAGAACGCCGAGCGCCAGAACCACGATCGACCCGCCCGCGACGATGAGCAACCGGAGCGGGTCCGAACGCCCCGCCTCCGCCCGTCGCCGCGCCCTGCCGAGCACGGGCCACGCCCCACCCGCCACCAGCGCCGACACCGCGACCGCCGGCAGATACGAGTACCGGTCCGCGACAAACTGCTCCCCGCTCTGCAGGATCCCCAGCACGGGCGACAGCAGGATCAGCGCAACCACCCCGGCCGCGGCCAGCGCGGGCAAACGCCTGATCAGCACCAGCATCGCCACCACCGCCGCCCCGACAAACACGTACGCCACGACGAACCGCCCTTCCCACGGATCGATCCGCACCGGCAGTTGGTACAGCGGCGAAAGCCCGTCGGGAAAGAACGTCGCCCTCGCATAGAACCACAGCCCGTACAGCGATTGCACCAACCGCTCCTGCACACCCCACTCCGCGAGCGTCTTCGCGGCCTGCCCCTCCCGCTGGGCGATCCCGGCCATGATCGCCGTGCCCACGCCGACGACGATGTACGGGATCTTCTGAGCAACCACGCCAACCGTGCCGCGCGTGAACCACGTCCTCGGCGCGAGGGAAATCCGCCCCAGCGGATACCAGTCCAGCACCAGCACGATCGCAAAGAACGTCATGCCCCACGCCTTGCTCAGGCACGAGAGCACCAGCAGCACGATCGACACGAGATACGCCCCCCGGCTCGCGATCTCGCTCCGCCCCGGACGCACGCTCCGCAGATACGCGATCGTCGCCCCGAGCAGAAACGCCGCGCTCAGCACATCCCGCCGCTCGGTCACCCACGCCACCGACTCGGCCCGCAGCGGATGCACCGCGAACACCAGCGCCCCAAGCCCGCACGCGATCGCCAGATCGCCCCCGCCACCCCCCGACCCGGCAGACGACCGCACGCCCAGCGCCACCAGCCGCCGCAGCAGAAAATACACCAGCACCCCGCTCACCCCGTGCCGCAGCACGTT
>DASZWV010000477.1:0-3419 GCA_035546115.1 Phycisphaerales bacterium | reverse complement strand
GCCTCGGGGCCGACGGCAAGGCTGGGGGCGAGGGCGTGAACGAGGACCTGCACCTCTCGGATCAGCATCCGATCCGGGCCTCGGAGGTGCCGCGGGCGGACACGAAGGGGTTGCAGTCGGAGCTCGCGGAGGCCTTCGGGCTGGTCTTCCAGCTCGACGCGATGACGCACGAGCACAAGAACTGGCGGAACAGCGATCTGTCGGTGGATCAGGTCGAGGAGCGGCTGGCGGGCGGGCTGGACAACGTGGACGACGACGGCAACGGAGGAGGGGGGGAGAGCGAGGCGCTCTTCAAGCTGCTCGACGGCTCATCGTTCTCGGCGGGGCTGATCAAGCTCGTGCTCGGGGCGGTAAAGTGGATCCCGGGGGCGCAGCTGTACGGCAAGGTCTCGCTCATGGAGATGCTCGGTCGGGCCGACGACCTGCTCAAGACCGTGCCGCAGATGGAGAAGATGCTCGACGTGATCATCAAGGACCGCAACGCGGTGGTGATCGGCGATGTCACGCGGATCATCGAGACCGAGCCGAACGTCAAGACGATCGGGATCATCTACGGTGGCGGGCACATGCCCGACCTGGAGCGGCAGCTCGAGGCGATGGGCTACAAGGAGCAGAGCGTGCGGTGGCTCGACGCCATCACCGTGGATGAGCCCAAGGACGCCGCGGGCAAGCAGCAGCTCGAATCGATCCGCGACATGGTGCGGCGGTCGCTGGATGAGCAGGTGGAGATGGCCAGGCGGAAGAAGGAGAAGGACAAGGGGGAGGAGTAGGGCGCGGCAAAGCAGCAAATCGCAAAGCAGCAAAGCGCAAAGCAGCAAAGCGGCAAATCAAGACCAGTCGCGGTGCGGCCCCCGGCATTCCGGCTCGGAGCCGTTCATGTGCTGCTTTGCCATTTGCTGCTTTGCTGCTCTCATCACGCCGCGGCCATGCGCACAGCGGCAACCCCCCCGCCTCCCCCGACTCCCCCGACTCCCACGCCCGCCTCCACCTGCAACGGGAACGTCCACGGCCCCGCGGCCTCGCCGCGCTGGGCGCGGACCATGTACATCGTCGCGCCCGCGGCGAGGGGCTCATCGGTGATGTGCAGCATCTTGCCCGCGGCGACGATCGTGTAGTCCGCCTCGCCGGGGCGCTTGCGCTGCACCGTGTACGTCAGGCCGCTGGAGCTGGCGGCCCGCTCGCGGGCATCCCGCGGGTGCGGGGGCTTCCAGGCGATCGTCGGCCGGCCGCGCGTGTCCACCGCGATGCGCGGGTCCTGCACGGGCCCGGGCGCGGGGAGCGGCGCGGGGTCCAGGGGGAGATCGATCCCCGCGGCCGCGTACACCGCGGGAGCGCCGCCCTCAGCGCCGGAGTTCTGCTGGTTGCGCGCGAAGGACTTGATCGTGCCCAGCACGGCGGCGGCGGATTCGCGCAGGCCGCCGAGCCGCAGGTTCGAGGCGAGGGTGGCCGCCCGCGCCTCGTTCCGCATCACCTGCGCGTTCGCGAAGGCCGCGCCGGCCTCCTCGAGCAGGGCGGCCAGGTCGGCGACCCGCTCGGGCGCGAGCCCCACGGCCTCTGGATCGGCCTGCCAGATGGGGATGTGCGTGCGGAGGTACGAGAGCAGGTCGGCGCGGCCGGCGGGGAGGAGCTTCATGCACGCTCGATCGGCCGGCGCCGGGCTGGCCTTGACAGCCATCCGCGAATCGGCGCGAGAAGCCCCCGAAACGGTCCGAGAACCGCGGGGAACGGGCCCCGCATCGCGGGAATCGGGTTGCGATGCGCACGAACCGCGCTCCGGATCGCGGGCAGCGACGGCCGTTTCGCGGGCAGCGGGGGTTGTTTCGCGCGGAGCGGAGAGCGGATCGTGCGGAGTGGAGATCGATCCGCGCAGCGCGGCGGTCGATTCGGAGATCGCTGGTCGGATCGGCACTGGTCTGCAGAGCCAGACCAGTGCCACCCGATCCTTCATTGTGATCGGTGCGCGGATCGCTCAGGGCGTCTTGCGGTTGTGCCAGGCCGTGAGCAGGGCCTGCTCCTGGCCGGGCCTTGGGGCCGAGCGGAGCACATCGGCGGGTGGGAGCTTCGGCGGCTCCTTGCCTTCCTTCTTGGCCTGCTCGGTGAGCTCCTTGGCGATGCGCTCGCGGCGGGCGACTTCCCGGGGCCACCAGGCGAGCGTGGCCTTGATCGTGTCGGCGGGCGGGCGGATCTTCATGCCGGCCTTGAGCGCGGCGTCGAACTTCATCGTGCCCATGCCGGCCTCCTCGCTCTGCGGCGGAACCCAGATGGGGACGTTGAACTCCGGGTCGGTCTTGCCGAGAAAGTCGGCATCGACCCAGGTGAGCTTCGCGTCGGACCTTGAGACGTGCTTGCAGTCGTTGACCAGATCGCCGATGGTGTAGTGGGCGTGTGAAGCGGGAGCGCCCGCGGGCGCGCTTGGGCCGCAGGCGTTGAAGGTGCCGTAGGTCTGGGTCTCGCAGAGCGTGAGCAGGAACGCGGCGAGGTCGCGGACGTCGATGAACTGCACGGGGTCCTCGGGCGTGCCGGGGCAGAGGACCTCGCCCCCCTTGGAGATGCGCACCGGCCAGTAGGTGAAGCGGTCGGTCGGGTCGCCGGGGCCGGAGATGAACGTGGGCCGCACGATCGCGCACTTGCCGTGCATGAACTTGTGGACTTCCTTCTCGCAGAGAACCTTGAGGCCGCCGTAGTTCTCGAAGTTCTTGCCCATGTCCTCGACCTTCGGGTCCTCGAGCGTGGCCAGGGGCGCGGACTCATCGGCGTTGGGGGGGATCGGGTTCTGGTACGCGCTGATGCTGGAGATGTAGATGTAGGTCTTGGTGCGATTGGCAAGCATGCCGGTGGCGCGGACGTGCCGCGGGTAGTAGCCGGAGGTGTCGACGATGGCATCCCACGTGTCCATGTTGTTGTGCGGGGGCATGGAGTCGAGGGCGTTGAGGCCCTGACCCTTGTGCGGGTCGCGGTCGCCGATGAGCTTGTGGACCGAGTCGGGGAGCGAGCCGATGCGCTGCTCGGTCTTGCCGCGGTTGAACACGGTGACGTCGTGCCCGCGGGCGAGGGCAAGGCGGACCAGGTGCGGGCCGGTGAAGGCGGTGCCGCCGAGGATGAGGATCCTGATCTTCTTGTCGGCGGGCTTGGCGGGCCTGGCCGGGTCGTCGCGCCGGTACGCGGCGAGTGAGCGTGCGGCGAGGGCATAGGCCGCGGCGGTGGCGGCGGAGGTGGCGAGAAAGTCGCGGCGGGAGAGGGGCATGGAGGGCTCCTGGGCGTGGTGGCGGGATGTTGCTTACGAGGATGCGGCCGGGTCAGGATACCGGCAGAAACGTGCGGAGTTCATGCGGGCGAAAGGGCGGAAGGGCCGGTCTCGGCGCTTGTGCGAACATGCTCGGGGGATGCGCGAGCGGGTACACTGGCGCGCCATGAGCGAT
>DASZWV010000476.1:0-13567 GCA_035546115.1 Phycisphaerales bacterium | reverse complement strand
GAGCGGGTTGCGGGCGTCGGCGTCCCAGGGAGCGCCCTCGTAGATGTGGGTGATGCGGTAGGCGCCGGCCTTGTCGCCGGGGGTGCCGTCGAGGGCGAAATCGCAGGCGAGCATGCCGACGGAGACGTGCGGGCCCTGGTCGCCGATGTCGCCCGGCGCGCCGACGTAGGCGTGGCCGATGTTGAGCTCGCTGATGAGCTCGCCGATGATGTACTGGACGTCCTCGCGGCTGGCGGCGTCGTCGATCATCGCGCCGTAGTGGGTGCGCATGGCGGGCCAGTCGACGCCGTGCATGTTGGCGACGTAGAAGAAGTCGCGCTGGATGCGCCAGGCGTCCTGGAAGATCTGCTTCCACTCTTCTCGCGGATCGACGGTGAGGGTCATGTTGGCGGTGGAAACGTCCTGGGCCTTGCCGCCGCCGGCGGTCGGATCGACGATCTTGTAGTGGGCGCTGCCGTTGCGGGTGCGGACGAGGATCTTCTTGCCGCTGGCCGAGAGTTCGAAACCGGAGATGTTGTCGATGACGGTCTCTTCGTCCTTCTTGTCGCCGGAGGCGTAGGCCTTGGGGTCGAAGACCTTGAGCGAGGGCCTGTCGGCCGGGTCGTCCTCGCCGCGGGAGCCGTGGCGGACGTAGAGGAGCTTGCCGTCCTCGGAGACGTCGATGCCGGCGAAATCACCGGGGGAGACGGGGACGAGGATGGCGCGATGCTCGAAGCCGTCGAGATCGATCACGAGGTCTTTCTTGGCGGCCGGGGGGTGGTCTTTTCTGGGCTCGTCCTTCTTCGCGTCGTCTTTTTTCGGCTCGTCCTTCTTGGGCTCGTCCTTGCTCGGCTCGTCCTTTTTGGCGTCGTCCTTGGGCGATTCACCGGGCTTGCCGGCGTTCTTCTTGCCGTCCTTCTTCAGGCTCTCCTCGTCGCTGCGGGGCGCGAGGGGGCTCTTGACGTCCTCGCGAAGCGGGACCATGAGCAGTCGCTGCGAGCCGGCGTAGATGAAGGTGGATTCGATGTCGGAGTAGCGCGGCGAGGCGAAGTGGTCCGTTGCGCGGTAGTAGAAGTAGTCGCCCTTGCGGTCGAAGGCGGGGGAGCCGGCGTCGAAGGTGGGGCTGGTGACGCGGGTCTTCTGCGGATCGGCCCCGGCGTTGGCGCCGGGCTTGCAGAGCCAGATGCAGCGGTGCTCGGACTGCTCATCCATCCGGGTGTAGGCGAGCCATGAAGAGTCGTTCGACCAGGAGAAGGAGGTGGTGCCCTCCGGGTCCTTGTCGATGGTCTGGATCTCGGCGCTGGGCGCCCCTGTCGCGGGGTCGATGCGGATGTGCGCGACCATGATCTTGCCGTAGTTGTCGAAGAAGGCGATCTTCTTCGAGTCCGGCGACCAGGTGGGGTTGTAGCGGAAGCCCGGGCCGAGATTGGTGAGCTTCACCGGCTCGACGGCGTGACCCGCGGGCTCCGACGGCTTGTCGTCCTTGTCTTCGGGCTCGGCGTCGTCGCCCTTGTCGTCCTTCTTCTCGCCGGACTTCTCGTCGCCGTTCGCGTTCGCCTTCTCGTCCTTCTTGTCGTCCTTCTTCTCTTCCTTCTTGTCGCTCGCGGCGGCCCTGGCGTCGGAGGGGCGGACCCAGAGCTCGTACTCGCCGGACTGGTCGCAGAAGTAGGCGAGCCACTTGCCGTCGGGCGACCACGAGACGTCGCGCTCGAACACGCCACCGCTGTGCGTCAGGTTTCGGGTGACGCCCTCCTTGGCGGGAACGCTGAAGATGTCGCCGCGGCCGACGAAGGCGACACGCTTGCCGGAGCGCGAGATGGACGAGGCGGAGATGGTGTCGGCGGCGTCGACGGCGTGCGGTTTGACCTTGGGTTTGGCGCCGGGGATGACGACATCCACCGGCGAGGCCTTGGCCGTGTCGAGATTGAGCAGCATGAGCTTGCCGCCGAGCTGGAAGACGATTTCGCCCTTGCCCTTGCCGTCGGCGGGGCCGATGGATGGCCAGCGGACGTCGTCGTCGGCGAAGGTGGTGATCTGCGTGCGCTTGGCCGCGTCGATGTCGTAGGACCAGATGTTCAGGCGGTGCTGGTCTCCCTCATCGGAGAGGTAGTAGATGGCCTTCGTGTCGCCGTTGACGCCCCACATGGGGAGGGTGTCGGTGCCCTCCCAGTCGGTGATTCGGCGGCTGGTGTTGTCCTTGAGATTGAGGAGCCAGATGTCGGTGGCCATGCCGCCGCGGTAGCGCTTCCAGGTGCGGGTGTCGGTGGAGTGCGGGGTGTAGGCGAGCCACTGGCCGTCGGGGCTGAAGGAGCCGAAGCCGCCGTAGGGGACGGGGAGCTTGGTGGGCAGGCCGCCCTTGGCGGGCACGGTGTAGAGCTGGGTCTGGCGGGCCATGTTGACGGCGCCGGGGATGAAGAACAGGAGCGTGTCGGCGTTGGCCCAGCCGCAGAGGGACTCGACCGCGGGATGGTGGGTCACCTGCTCGGGGATGCCGCCGGCGATGGGGACGGTGTAGATGTCGCGGTTGCCGTCGTAGTTGCCGACGAAGGCGATGGTCTTGCCGTCGGGGCTGAAATGCGGGTAGGCGGAAGCCCCTGGGGGCGCGGCGACCGGGGCGGCGACGCCGCCGGTCCGCGGCACGACCCAGATGTTGTTGGCGTAGACGAAGGCGATCTGCGTCGCGCTGACCGTCGGGTAGCGGAGCATCCGGGCGTCGGGCGTGGAATCTGCTCGCGCAGGGGAGAGCGCGACGAGCGCGGCGAGCGTGGCCGCGGTGAGGCATGGGATGAAGGAGCGTGAAATGCGAAGACGACGACGCGGGTGCGATTGATGCGGATCGAGCACGTTCACGGACTCCATGGATGCCTTCCCCTCGCGCCCCGGCGGAGATGTGGAAGACAGCGTAGAGCGCTCGACCGGGGCCGGTGGGCTGTTCGGGGAGGGTGATGGCAAGGCGTGCGCACCGCGTGGACGGATGGCAAACTGGAAAAGATGGCGGGTGGCGCCGAGCCTGCGGGCCGAGGGGGAGGGTGTGGAGCGAGCGGGCACCGTCATCGAGAGCAGGACGATGAAAGTGAGCAGAACGGCGGTTCTGTTTCTTCGGCGCGCCGGAGGCGGGTGATCATGGACTCATTCGATCCGGTCACGGCGATCCGGAAGCAGGCGCGCGCGGGCGAAGGCATTCTCGGATGCGCATACCCCGGTCCATGGACATGGCGGAGTTTCGAGTCTGAAACGGCGCGGGCGGGTTGCAACAAGGGCCCGGGTTGTCGATTGGACACCATGGCACCAGCCATGCGGAAAGCATGCGCCGACTCAATCAGGGTGATGGTACGCCTGTAGAACTGTGGCTTACGGGCGTTCGGGAGTGGGAGCGATCCTCGCAGGAGGTGCTTCCGGGCTTGCAAGCCAATCGACTCGCCCCCCAGCTTCGGCCGTTGCGCGTTCGGCTGAGTCGCAGAACGACACCGAGTAGCGGCCCCTCGGAATCCAGCACAGCTCCAGGGGTTCATCGCTGAACTTCTGGTCTTCGAATCCGAAAGAGCCATCATCGCGCTGGAAGATGATTACACGGAGCTTGCCACTTTGGTGAGTCAGAATGTCGACGACTCTGCCAGCCATGGAGTTTCCAACGAAGTTCAAACTCGGCTGCCGAAATCAGGGTGACAGGATTCGAACCTGCGGCCTTCTGGACCCAAACCAGACGCTCTACCAAGCTGAGCTACACCCTGGGAGGCGGATTGTACGCCGCGTGGGGAGTCGGTTGCGGAGCGGCGGTGTGTTGGGGCGGGTTGCCGCTGGGGCGGCGGAGCGGCGGCGCTCATTCGGAATGCGGATCAAAAAGAAGACGGGCCCGCTTGGGGCGGGCCCGCCTGAAACCTCCGTGTTCTGGTGGCGACACCCCCGTCAGGGCATCGGCACTTCCTTGAGCATCAGGATACGCGGCTTGGTGCCCTGGAGGCCGACGTTGGAGCGGTCGACGACCATGACGTAGCGCTTGGCGACGCTGGGGACCAGGGGCTGGTCGTCGGGGATGTCGCAATCCTCGGGCGTGTAGGCGTGGATGAGGAAGTAGACGGTGAAGATGTCGGAGCGGATGGAGGCGGTGTTGGCGAGGGCGTTGATGATCGCGAGCTTGTCCTGGTAGTTGTCGTTGTTCGTGCCGGGGGTGCTGATGACCTGGCCGGTGCCCACGCGCTGCACGGGCGGGGTGTTGTCGGAGGCGTCGTAGTGCATGCGCGCGGCGGGCGAGGAGTTGCCCGTCGGGCTGTAGACCACCGGATTGCTGCTGGTGTCGAGGCCCGTATCGACGCGACCGTCGGCGCGGCGGTCGTAGGAGCCGGCGGAGGCGAGCTCGGGATGGAAGCTCAGGCGGGGAGCGGGGGTCGTGATCGAGCCGTTGACGTCGATCGGGTCGGGGCCGGTGACCTCTTTGTCGCCGGCGAAGTGGAAGATGCTCTTGGTGGCATCGATCTGGCCGAAGTTGGCGCCGTTGGTGGTGTTGTAGAAGTTGATGTACGCGAGCTCGCCGAAGCTGGCGATGCCCGGCTCCTTGCGGACGGGGAGGGTGCCGTTGGGCAGGCACTGATTCCAGATCGGATTGTGCTGGGCCGTGCGATCGGCGTAGTCGCGCACGGCGTTGCGATAGTCGATGATCGGCTGGGCGAGGTCGTAGCCGTTCGTGGCAACGGCCAGGGGCGGGGTGCCGTTGGGATACAGGTGCGGCCCGGCCGGCGCGTAGGTGGGATTGGCGTCGAAGGCCCACGTGGAGTCGCTCGCGGATGGGCTCACCAGCGGGAGGGTGCAGAGCGCCGTCCACGGCAGGGTGTTGAGGTTGACTCGGCCGGGAACCAGGACGAGATCGCTCAGCAACTGAGGCACCTGGAGCGTCAGGTGGGGTAATGAGTCCGGGGGCGCTGTGCCGTAGGCGGTCGGGAAGAACTCGCTCTCGGGAGTGACTCCGCGCGATACGTTCGTGGGGGCGTTCCCGTCGAGCACGCTGTAAGATTTGTCGGCGTCGTCGGAGGTCTTCTGCGGGGTCGAGGAGATTCCGCCCGCGGCACGGAACTGGTCGAGAATGCTCAGGGCGAAGGGGACGCCGGAGCCGAGGGGTTGGAAGAGGTTGGCCGGCATGGTCGTCGTGTGGAGGTAGGGCACGAAGCGATCCAGGGCGAGGTGGCCGCGGTCGGTGAGGGGAAGGTGCTGGGTGGCGGGGTTCAGGCGAGCGAACTCGAAGAGCGGATCGTTCGGGTCCTTGGGGCCGTAGTAGCCGCTGGCGAGGGCGAGGGCCTCGGAGAGGGTCATCCACTGCACCTCGCGGTCGGCCAGACGCTCGGCCGAAGGGGGGAGCCAGGTGGAGGGATACTGCAGCGAGGTGGTGGCGTTGCGGCCCGAGCGCGACGGATCGAACCAGGGGCCGATCGCGAGCGGGAGGAGGAAGTCGCCGGCGCGGGTGAAGAGGGCGGGGTTGCGGCTGCGGCGGATGGCGAGGTTCTTGGTGGTCTGCGAGCCCGTGGCGTAGGAGGTCACGGCCTGGGTGTTTTCGGCGCCCTTGCCGCCGAGGCGGTCTTCGCCGACGGAATAGAACTCGACGGCGACGTCGCTGTAGTGGCGCACGGCGACGGAGCTGCTGGTCGTCAAGGGCGGGAGGTCGGGGATGTCGTTGCCGGTCTTTTCCGGGCAGGCCCTGCAGATCTGGTTGTTGAGGTGCTGGGTGGTGTTGAAGAGATCGGTGATGTTGCGATAGAAGCCCTTGGTGTTGTCGTAGGACTGGTATTGCTTGAACTTGGCGCCGCTGGTTCCGTAGTCGGGGTCGTTGTCGATCGCCTTGTTCATGGAGAACCTGGAGCGAGGGGGCTGGCTGGTCCAGGTGTCATCATCGTCGGGCTTGGCTTCGAGACACCAGGGCGGCAGGACGCCGCGGAGCTGCCGCTTGCGGCCGGAAACACCCACGAGCGTTCCTCCGCCGGTCGCTCCCGCCGTGGTTGCGTACGTCTTGTCGGTGGGGCGACGGATGGCGCCCCAGGAGACCGCGGCGGGGACCGAGGCGACATCGCTCTGCGGGATGTCGGCGGTGATCGAGAAGACATGATCCGGGGCGGTCGGCTCGCGATACTTGAAGAGCGCGGAATCGGTGTCGCTCGTTCCGGTGGTCGGGTCGCGCAGGCGATCGGCGAGGAGGTCGTTGGAAGGATCGTTCAACTCGGTGTTCTTCGCATCGCCGTGGATCGCGTTGCTTGCCGCGGTGACGCTGGAATCGGACCGAATCGTGCGCCACAAATACACGATGCGTCGCTCGGCGTTGTTGTCGATTTTCTTGATGACCTCGTTGGGGTTGCCGCTGGTGTAGTCGAACTTTCCCCACAGGTCCATGAACTCTGTGGACGAGACGGTGCCGGTCTCGTTGACCCCGGCGGTGGGATCGTTCAGGTGCGTGGGCAGAACCCGGTGGAAGGTGGTCGGGTAGACCTCCACGATCTGGAGGGGCTTCTGCGGGTCGCCGTCGTTCACGCCGGAGGAAGAGAGCGTGAACTGGCTGCGCTGGAAGAGCTGGCCGTCGGAGGTGGGGCGGCCGGTGCTCCACGTTCCTTCGATCCACTTGGCGATGTCGGCGGCCTGGATCGTGGGCTTGCGCTTGCGGGCCCGCTCGGCCATCTTTTCCAGCGAACCGGGGTTGGTGACGTAGAAGACCCGAGTCTCGCCGGCGTGGAGGATCACCGGATCGTTCCGGCTCTGGTCGTGGGTGGCCGACGACGAAGCGGCGTCGAAGCTGACCGAGCCGGGGTCCTGGGGCGCGAACGAGTAGTAGCGGCCGCAGTATTCGAGATAGAACTTGAAGCGGTCGATGCGGTTGACCTGGCGCGTCGTTGCGTCGCTCGAGCCGACGCCCTCGGCGTCCCCCAGACCGTACGCGGGGTCGTAGAGGACGACGTCCTGATCGAACGGGTTCTGGAGCTGGAAGGCGATGACCTCGCCGATGAAATCGTCCATCGAGTCGGTGCCGAGGGCGGCCTTCATGTGGAAGGTGTAATCGATGTGCTGGACGTTGTCGATCGGCTGCGCAAAGCCGGAGCCGCCGCCGCCACTTGAGCCGCCGGGGCCGCCACCACCTCCGCCGCCGGTTCCCGTGCCGGAGTCGGGCTTGACGGCGTAGATGAAGTAGGATCCAACCTCGGTGATGAACGGCTGCGGCTCGATGCCGAAGATGTTCATGCTGCCGGAGGGGGTGTAGCTGGAGCCGTTGAAACTGCTGTACTGCTGGAGCTTGCTCGGATCGGCCGGCAGGCGATACGCGGGAAACTTGGCGGGGGGGACGGGGGCTGGCCTGATGGTGTTGTCTCGCAGCGGGTCCATGACATCCACGCCCTTGTAGGCGTCGATGAAACGGCGCTCGCGCGTGCGGCCCGGCTCGAAATAGTTCGGGCCGACGCCGGATGTCATCGTCTGACTGGCCAGGTCCAGCGAGATCGACGTCACGTCGTTGCGATCGATGCCGAGGTTCTCGTGGTTGGTGGCGTCGGTCCAGGCGCGGCCCGGGAACGTGGCGTTGCTGGGTGCGTTGAGCCTGCGCTCGCGGTCGAAGGCGTCGACGAAGTTTGCCGTCATGTGGGCGGCCATGCGGAAGGCGAGTTCGGCGCTGCCGCCGTAGACAAGGCCCTGGCGGTAGAGGCGCGTGTCGGTGTGATAGTCCCACGCCTGCGGGAAATGGCCGCGGTAGCCGATGGTTGAGTTGTCGTCGTCTGTGTACGGGGCGAGGGCGTTGAGGTAGAGGCGGAAGATGAGCTGGACGGCCTTGACGTAGTTGTCACGGTCGTCCTTGGAGGGCTGGTCGAGGGGAGTGAGGAGGGTGCGGTTGCTGTTGTACCGGGCGGGGTCATCGGATCGCGGCGCCCGCTCGTAGCTGCCGTAGTTGATGATGGCCTGGAGCGCGGCGGTGACGTCGGTGATCGCGCCGGAGTAAGGGACATCGCCGCCCTGCGCGTTGGTGTCGGGGGCGACACCGTTGCTCTTCATCGGGCGCGAGCCGTTGATCGTGGTCACGAGGTGGCGGACGTCGGAGAAGATGGAGAGGATGGCCTGGCGGTTGTCGGGATCGGTTCCGTAGTTCTTGAAGAACTTGTCGGGCTCGCGCTCGTCGCGCCACTTTGCCTCGAGGGCGCGGGAACGGTTGTCGCGCAGCGGGCTGTAGCCCTGGTACTGGGCGTTGCCGCCGGCGCCGGAAGTAGGCGCGCGGCCGGCCATGGCGGCCTCGAGACGCGAGAGGGAGTCGGAGTCGTTGAGGCCGAAGAACGCGCGGAGGTCGAGCTCATCGCTCAGGTCGTAGGGGTTGGTCGAGTAGCGCTTGTTCGGGGCGTACAGGACGCCGGCGTGGCCGCTGGAGGCGAACCAGGAATAGCGGTCGGCGCGGCTGGGGGCCGGGAGGGGGTAATCGATGGGCGGCGTGGCCGGGTCGTACGTGGAAGCACCGCGGGCACGGGTATCGATCAGTCTGCTGTAGGTGTAGTTGCCGATGGTCGGGGCGTTGGCCGTGCCGTAGGCCGCCGAGTAGTCGCCGGCCATGCCCGCGGCGGGCCTGGGAATGCCCTGGTAGGCGCGCTCGGTGTTGCCGACGTTGGCCAAGTTCTGCTCGCTGAGGAGATCGGTCATGGAGAGCAGGCGGCGGATGTCGATGTCGGCGGGGGTGGCGCCCGGGACGGTCTGGTTGTCGCGCCAGAACCCGGCGTCGAGCGCGTTGGCGCTCAGGAACGCCGATGCGTTGTCGGCGCCGGTGTTCAGGTTGAGCATCGCGGAAGAGTCGATGCAGCGGGCGGCGACGAACAGGCGTGTGCGGCCGCGGGTGGGGACCTTGCTGATGATCTGGGCGTTGTTGTTGAGGTAGGCGTTCGAGATGTCGACGAGTTCGTACCAGACGGAATCCGTCATGCCGTCGCCGTCGGCGTCGGCCATGAAGTTGGGGAGGTACTCGTAGCTGGCGGGGTTGATGGTGTTGCCGCCCGAGTCGCGCTGGTCGGGGATGTTCGGGCGGAAGCCCCAGACGAGGTTGGTGCACCAGTCGGCGGGGACGAGCGGGTTGGCGGTCGCGCCGTCGTACCGTTTGACCGCCAGCGGCGCGGTCGGGGTGCCCACGGGCTGCGGCAGGCCGGTGAGGGGATCGAACAGGGTGACGCCGAAGCTCATGCGCGGGCGACCGCTCGCATCGCGACCGAAGCCGGGCTCGGCGTTGAAGCCGCCGCGGGATGTGCGGAGATTCGCGAGGTTGACGCGGTTGCCGCTGGGGCCGAAGTTGGAGATGGTGCGCCAATCGTGGCGGTTGGCGTAGCTGAGCGGGTGGGTGGCGTCGATGTCGGCGACGTAGGGGGCGCCGTTTGGCCGGATGAGCCGCTCGGGCTCGAGGGCGGCGATGTAGGGGTCGCCGAAGACGCGGTCGTCACGCGACTGGGTCGGGTGAGCCCATGGCGTCGCGCACGAGCCGGTCGGGTCGAACCTGGAGTAGGTCTTCGTGTTGATGTTGGCCGGGAGCGTCACGCCCGGGGGAAGGACTAGGCCGGGCACCGGGTTGACGGACAGGAACTGGGAATCGGTCGCGGGATAGGTGTAGCCGCGGGTGCGGATGAAGGGCACGTTGGTTGCGCTGAGTTCGGGATACGCGGCGAAAGTGGCGTCGCCGATCACGCCCGCGAGATATGCCGCGACCTCGTCGACCTGGTCGTTGACGCGCTGGAGCCTGACCTTGGTGGCGGCGGTGATGCGATCGCCGCGGCCGATGGTGGCGTAGACCACGCCGATGATGGCGAGGAGTGCGAGGACGCCGACGACCATGAGGAGGATGGTGCCGCGCTCGCGGGCGGAGGCTCGCGCGACGGAGCGTGCGGTGAGCCGCCAGGACCATCGGCCGTCGGGTGGGTGAGAATGCGTGGATCGGAGGTTCATGGTGGCTCCGGCGGGTTATTGCAGGTGCTGGCTGGAGGGAACTTCGACGACGAACTGCACGACCTGCTCGAAGGTGGGGTCGGATGGATCGGTGAGACCGATGGTGAAGCGGAGGAGCTTTGGCCAGGGCCAATCGCGCGTGCCGGGGCCGGCGTACGAGGGGTCCTGATAGCCGAAGAAGGAGTAGACGGGCTCTTCGGGGTTCCACGTGGCGTTTGCCCACGGGGGCGTGCCGGTGGCGGGGATGTTCGCGGGCCAGTGGATGACGCCGGCGGGGAAGCTGCCGAGCAGCAGACCGTCGGGCACGTTGCCGGAGGAGTAATCCGAGCCGGCGCGGTAGGGCGCGACGGGCGCCGAGCCTGGGACGGTGCGGTTGAGGCCGTGCCAGATGATCTGGCCCGCGAGGCCGGCCGGGGCGTTGATCGAGCCGACCGTGGCCGGATACACATCGCCGAAGGACCACTCGACGATGAACTCGGTGCAGCCGGCGGCGAGGTTCGAGGCGCTGAGCATCGCCTGGTCCTGCTGGCGATAGGGCTCATCGGCGGGCCAGGGCGTGCCGGTGTTGGTGAGATTGCCCGTGAAGTCCGGGGGCTGCGGGGCGTAGATCATCCGCTGCTCATCTGGCGCGTTGGACGTGACGGGCATGTCCGGGCGGGCCATGTTGCCCGCGCCGAAGAGCCACGGGTCGTTGCCGGGGAGGGCGCTGGCCATCAACATCTTCTGGGCGTGGGCGATGTTCTTGGCGGGGTCCTGATCCAGCAGCGAAACGCCCGCGGCGTTGTGCGAGGCGATGGCCTGCGGATAGGGGTATGGCGTGTAGGCGGCGGAGCGCAGACCCTCTCCGGGGGCGAGGCCCACGACGCGGGCCCGGATGAGCGAGAGGTCCATCGAGGCGACATCGACGATGCCGCTGGCCGTGCTGGGCCAGGGATTGCCGGAGATGTTCGCATCGTTTGTGCGGGCGATGTCGCTTGCCGGCGGGGTTGGAAGGCGATCGGGCGTCGTCTTGAGGTTCGTGGGCGGCGCGACCGGCTTGACGTAGCCCCAGCCCTGGATGTCGGGGTTAGTGAGGTGGAGCGGATCGAACCGGAAGATGCTGGCCGCGGCGGGCTGGAGGGCGATCTGGACGGATGAGTCCTTCCAGTTGTTGGCGGTCCGATAGCTCGGCGCGCCGGCCGGGAGTTGCCACTGGGTGGGTTGCGGGCGGGCGAGGACGGTGACCTGGCGCAGGAGGGTCCAGTTGGCGGGGTACTGGTTCGGGCCGGGCCGGCCGAGGCCCGCGGGCCAGGCGGGGTTGTTGCTCCAGATCGGGTCGGCGTCGAGTCGCGGCGTGCCGTAGGAGTCACGCTTCATGCCGTGGCCGTAGTAGATGCGGGCGGCGGAGCCGGCGGGGGCGCGGCCGGGATACTGCGGCTCGCGGGCGGAGGTGTAGTTGCCGTGGGTGAAGAAGACGATCTCGTCGATGCGGCGCGGGCGCGGATCGGGGTTGCGATCGTCGGGGGAGAACGGGACGCCGAAGGGCTCGCCGGTGTCGGGGTTGATGGTCAAGGGATCGGCGATGAGCAGCTTGTTGCGGATGACGAGGAAGCCCTCGCCCTGCGTGGCCATGGCGGCGACGTCGCGCCGGATCTGGTTCTCGAGCGTGGCGGCGAGTTCGTTCATCGTGCTGGTGCGGCGGCCGAGCTTGACGACCTCGCCCGTGGAGGAGAAGAGCTTGGCGAGGCCGACGGCGATGAGGCCGACGGCGCCGACGGCGATGAGCATCTCGATGAGCGTGAACCCCCTCGAGGCGCGGCCGCGGGGAGAGCCGGCGGCGGCGCGAAGGGCCGCGGGATCGGCGGATGGTTTGGAGCGTCGGAGGTTCATTGGCCGTTCCCCTTGAAGAGGTCGAAGACGGAGACAGCGACGGGGACCTGCGGGGTGAAGCAGACCTGCCAGATGGCGCGACGGACGGTGTCGCCGGAGGCGGGGTAGGTTGCGCCCGCTTCGGTGACGGCGGGCGAGGCCTGCGACGGACCGACGGGGACGGGCGGATCGACGCGGACGTAGTCGGCGCTGCCGTCGCCGTCGAGGTCCTTGGCGTTGACGCCGGATTCGTTGCCGGAACCGACGACCGTGTAGACGTTGCCGAGATTGTCCACGAGTTTCTGGCCGGGCTGCTTCATCTGCGAGAAGAGCAGCTTGATGGTTGAGATGGAGACTCGCGGGTTCACGAGGGTGTTCGGCAGGTAGAGACGGTCGGGGTGGTTCAGGTTGGCGGTGGAGGGCTGGTAGAAGAACTCGACCTCGCAGGTCTTGATCGTGGAGTAGCGCGGGCCGGGGTTGGCGGAATCGCCGTTGGTGCCGTCGAGGGTGGGGTTGCCGTTGGCGTCCTCGCCGACGGGGACGCGCTGGTCGGCGACGGGTGGATTGGCCTCGGGAAGTGCGGCGAAGAGGTTGGAGATGCCCGGCGCCAGACGGATACGCGTGTCGATGCGGCGGACGAAGACGACGGCGCGAAGATCGTCCGCGTCGGGCGCGTTCGTGATCACCATGTCGGCCTTGCGCTGGATGGCGAAGTCCCAGACGAACTGGGGCGGACGGTACGGATCGATCGGGTAGAGACGCTGGGCAACGGAGAGATTGATGTGGCCGTACACCTTCGCATCCGTCAAGCTGGCGCCCACAGGGACCGCGAAGTTCGGCTGAGGCACGGTTCCCGAGCCGCTCGGGTCCGGGTACTTGTCGGGAAGACCGATCGCGGTCGTTCCCACGGGCACGGGACCGGTCGCGCCCGTGGTGTTGGGGTCGTTGTTGATCAGGTCGACGTACCACTCGCCCTGCCCGTAGTCCTGGAAGTCGCGGTGAGTGGAGCTGTTGAAGACGTAGCCTGTGCCAAGACCCGACCGAACTCGCGTCGGAATCGCCGTGTACTTCGAGGTGACCTGCGAATCGCGCAGGACCTCCCAAAGCCATTGAGTGGCGAACCCGTCGCTTCCACCGAGTGCGCGGTCGCGTGCGGGGTGCAGAGTTGACCCGGTTCGATTCGGAAGCGCCGTCCCCCACTGCCCGCTGGTCAGGATGTCGCGGGCGTTGTTGGCCACGGCGACGCCGGCGACGGCGTCGGTGCCGATGCGCTGCTCGCGGATGATCACCGGGAACAGCACGCCGAGGCCGAGCATGCCGAGGGCGAGGATGAGGATCGAGATGAGGATCTCGATGAGCGTGAAGGCCGCGGTGAGTCGTGGGAACTTCATGGCTGCACCTCCGCCTGGCGCAGGGCGCCGGAGTAGCGATCGATCGTGTAGATGCGGCTGTTGGGCCGGTCTTCATCGTCGACCGTGCCGGAAAGGTCTTCATCGCCCTCGACGTATCGGGAGATCTTGTCGATGGTGACGGCGTTCGAGACGTACGCCGGCGCGTACATCGAGTAGTCCGGATAGCCGTTCGAATCCGGCGTGGGCCCCCCGTAGACGCAGTCGGTGGAGCGGTCGAGCTGCACGCCCAGCGCCTGGCCCATCTTGCGCTCGTTGTAGAGAGCGACCTGCATCACGGGGCGGGCGAGCACCATGTCGCCGGATGTGCGGCCGATGAGCTTGCGCTTGTCGGTGATGTTCTGGGCGTCGCCGCCCTTGCCGAGGACCATTCGCACGAAACGCACCGGGTCTTCGCTCTG
>DASZWV010000475.1:0-1973 GCA_035546115.1 Phycisphaerales bacterium | reverse complement strand
CTCCGGCTTCATCGGCATCTCCCTCGCCCACCACCTCGCCTCCATCGGCCACGCCAACATCATCATCCTCTCCCGCCGCCAGCCGCGCGCCCGCGGCCCCTACACCCACATCCACTGGGACGCCCGCACGATCGGCGAGTGGGCAACCTCCCTCGACGGCGCAGCCGCCCTCATCAACCTCACCGGCCGCTCCGTCAACTGCATCAAGACCCCCGACCACTGCGACGAGATCCTCCGCTCGCGCATCGAATCCACCCGCATCCTCGGCAAGGCCTGCCGCGCCGCCAGGAACCCGCCCCCCGTCTGGGTCCAGATGTCCACCGCCCACATCTACGGCGACCCGCCCACCGCCGTCTGCGACGAGTCCTCCCCCTTCGGCTACGGCCTCGCCCCGACCGTCGGCCGCGCGTGGGAAGACGCCTTCACCCACAGCCTTCTCCCACCCCCCATCCACCAGCGCGGCGTGATTCTCCGCACGTCCTTCGTCATCGGCCGCCCCAACGCCGGAGGCACCGGCGCCCTCGGCACGCTCGGCGCCCTCGCCCGCACCGGCCTCGGCGGCCGCGTCGGCTCCGGCACGCAGGGCATGTCCTGGCTCCACGAGCACGACATGAACCGCATCATCGAGCGAGCCATCACCGACGAAACCATGCAGGGCGCGTACATCGCGACCTCTCCTTCGCCCGTCTCGCAGCAGGCCTTCATGCGCGAGCTCCGCCGCCACGCCGGCGGCCTCGGCCGCATCATCGGCCTCCCCGCCTTCGCCTGGATGGTCGGCCTCGGCGCCCCCCTCTTCCTCCGCACCGACCCCGAGCTCGCCCTCTACGGCCGCTACCTCAACCCCGGGCGCCTCCTCGACGAGCACTTCGACTTCGATTTCCCCACCCTCCGCGAAGCGCTCACCAACATCTATGGCCCCTCATGAGCCCTCCGTTCGACGCCCACCCTGCGCATCGACCATCAGCCTCAACGCCCGCCATCCCGCAAGCTGCGACGCCGACAAACTCGGTGCCCCTCCGCGAGCACTCCCGCTCGCCGCGCGATGCTCCACCGCCCGCAACCACCGCCGCGTCTTCCGCGACAGCCGCGGCGGGCCATCGTTCACAATCAGCCCGGTCACCGTCTGACGCTGATGCCGCCGGAGAACCCGCGGCCCCTTCTTCCTGTTCACGCGATACCCGCACTCCTTCAGGATGAGCCCGACCACGGTGATCAGCGTCCGCACCGCCTCGGGAACATCAATCTCGCACGAAAAGGCCAGATCGTCCGCGTACCTCGTGTACGAAGCCCCGTACTTCGCCGCCGCCCCCGCCAGCCGATGGTCCATCTCCCCGTTCACCAGGTTCGCCAGCCGCGGGCTCGTCGGCGCGCCCTGCGGCAAGGCCCCGTTGCGGCAGCACAATCGGCACAGCTCCGCGCCCGCCTCGTTCCCCCATCCGATCGCGCGCAGATACTCCCGCACGCGCTTCTCGGGCGTCGAAGGGAAGAACTCCCGGATGTCGAACCGAACGATCACCGCTCGGCCCGCGTGCGCCCGCGCATGATCCACAAAGCTCAGCCCGCGCTCGAACCCGACGACCGACGGATGCACGGGCAGCCGTCCCAGCACGCGCCGAAGGATCAGCCGCTGCACCCGCTTGAGCCCCTCGCTCGGCGCCGCGATGGTTCGCCTCGATCCATCTCTCTTGGGAATCGTGAACTCGCTGTACTCCACCCGCACCGCCCGAAGCTCCGCGCTCGTCACGCCCAACCGCGCGCACAGATCCTCCAGCGACCGTCCGCCGCCGCCCTTCGAGAACATCCCCGCGACCTTGCTGAAAAGTCCCATGCAATGGCGGAGTCGGGCTTTCACCCGGCATCCGCCGTCGTCTTGCCGACGATGCGATCGTCGAGCGAACTCTCAAGGCGAACAGGTCGCCCGGACGGCGAAACGCCGCCCCGCGCCCAGCATTAGGGCGCCACCAAGACGATGC